>LBOT01000007.1 GCA_000989675.1 candidate division WS6 bacterium GW2011_GWE2_33_157 | reverse complement strand
ACCTTTTCTACTGAATGTGGAAGTACAGACATTCTAGCCTAACATACTCTTTAACTGATCTATATCAATGTCTTGTGCCATCTCTTTTTGAAGATTCTTTTGATAGTTTTTAAAAGCTTCTTTCATATCTTTCTTAAATCTATCCAAATTATCTAAATCCATTAAATCATCATCTACCCATATATCTTCAAACTCTTGAGCTCCATTCATGAAAACTTTTAACATACCATCTTTAGATTCTCCCACTATTTTTCTTTCTCTCATCTTGTTCTGCATCTTTTTAGCTTCCATCTGCATTCTAATCAACTCTTTAGGATTTAACATGACATATATGAATACTAACTTAAATATTTACTAATTATACATTAAACTATTGACATTACATACCCGCAAATATTGCCTCTACCTCTGAAGCTACTTTCCTAGGTGTAAAAGATTTTTTCTCTTCTTTAGGTTGTTTTTTCTCAATTACAGGGACATTTTTGAGTACTACATCAGCAGATGATTGTAATCTTGGTCTTACACCCTCATTAACATTACACTTAAGTCTGCAGTGTACTCCTAAGACTTCAAAGATTACCCCACTTATCAACTCTCTACTTACAGGACTATCTATCTGATCTTTGTAAAACTTAAAAGGTACTTCAATATTTAATACATCCCCATCAACACTAACTGGTTTAGAAGCACCTAAGAATGCAAAAAGAGTTGCGTTTTTTGGTTTAACACCATTCGCAATCTTCTCCCAATTCCTTCCTACCTCTACTATCTCTATTCCTCCCCCATCTGAACAAACTACTTCAACTGTCTCACTCTTCTTTTGTAATATGGTGGTGTTTTTGGTATCAATATCTCCCTTCTCTTTCAATTTTGTAGTGTCTTTTACAAAATTTTCATCTTTAGAGAATGTAGGAATTAACATTTGATATATTAGTATTTGGTTAGTACTGTTCTTCAAATCTCTTTCTACATTAAGAAATTCTTTAATTAAATTAAGAATGTCTCTCTGTTTAAGATCCTTTGCAAAGGTATATTCCCCATCACTCTCTCCTGAAATTTTTGATACCAGAACTTCTCTTAGAACTTCCAATGTAAATGATGTAAACTGAGTAAGATTAATACCCTTTATCTCTAACTCGCTAATACACTCTAAAGATTTTTTTGAATCTCCCCTAAGTAATGATTCAAGTAATGCATTAACTAAATACATTTCAGGGATACCTAATATACTCTTTACTTCATCTTCAGTTATTTCCTTTGCATTCTCACTTCTTATTTGAGCATTGATAACGACATCTAAAAGAGAAAGAGCATCTCTGTAACTACCTCTAGCATTACGAACAAGAATTTCTAACCCCTTTTCTTCGATATTAATGTTTTCATTTTTTAAAACCATTAAAAGTGTATCTCTAATCTCCTTTTCTGTACCCAATCTAAAATCATATCTTTGACATCTGGAGAGGATTGTTGGAGGGAGTTTATGAGCATCTGTTGTAGCCAATATGAATATTATATGCTCAGGAGGCTCTTCTAGAGTCTTAAGTAATGCATTAAAAGCTTCATTGGTTAACATATGAACCTCATCAATTATATATATCTTGTACTTACCCTTAACGGGAGAAAACTCTATTCTTTCCTTAAGTTCTCTAATCTGATCTATACCTCTGTTAGATGCTGCATCTATCTCTACAAGGTCCAGGAAGGTCCCATTAGACACTGAAAGACATACTTCGCACTTGTTACACGGATTACCATCTTTCTTTGGTTTAAGGCAATTGACGGCCTTAGCTAGTACTCTTGCTGTAGTAGTTTTACCAGTACCTCTAGAACCTACAAAAAGATATGCATGGGAAAGCTGATCTCCCTTTATCGCATTTTTAAGTATCTTTGTAATATGGTCCTGACCTACTAGTTCATCAAAATTCTGGGCACGATATTTTCTATACAAGACGTTTGACATATGTGTTACATATTAAACTACAAAACAGATATGGACAAGTAAAAAATATTTACCCACTCATTAAGTATTAATATGACTACCTTTTAATACCTCAACTGCATCATAAAGAAGCTGTGTATACAAACCGTATCCAATTGAGTTGATTGTACCACTCTGTTTTTTACCAAGAATATCCCCTGCACCTCTAATTTCTAAATCCCTGTTAGAAAGTACAAATCCTGAGCCTAAAGCCTCTGATTCTCGTAACGCTTCCAATCTTAATGTAGCATCACCCCTTAAATCCTCAAAGAAGAAACATGCATACGCCTGTCGTTGACCACGACCAACTCTACCTCTAATCTGATACATCTGAGAGAGCCCCAATCTATTAACATCATCTATTATCAATGTATTTGCATTAGAGATATCTAAACCATTTTCAATTATCGTAGTACAGAGTAAAACATCAATATCTCCATTTACAAACCTATCCATTACCTCTATCAGTCTATTGCCACTCAATCTACCATGAGCAACCTCCATACGCATATCAGGTATTAATTCTTTTAACCTATCACCTAATGTATATATACTTTCTACTCTGTTATGAAGGTAATATACCTGTCCACCTCTTTTTAATTCTCTCAATATACAATCTTTTACCTTTTCAAAACTGAACTTACTAAATTCATTTAAAATATCCCTACGACCAAGAGGAGGAATAGCGAGAACAGAAATATCTCTAATACCCATTAAAGACATATTAAGTGTTCTAGGTATGGGTGTTGCAGTCATTGAAAGGACATGCGTGTCCACCCTATTACTCTTCAAAGACTCTTTCTGTTTTACACCAAATTTCTGTTCTTCATCTACTACAAGTAAACCTAAGTTTTTAAAATTAATAGATTTTGAAAGTAAAGCATGAGTACCAATTAAGATATCAATCTTCCCATTAGAAACATCCTCCTCTATCTTACTTCTCTGCGATGTACTTTGAAGTCTAGATATGACCTGGATATTGAATGGATATTTACTAAATCTCTTTTTAAAAACTCTCATATGTTGATTTGCAAGTACCGTTGTAGGGGCAAGCACAGCTACTTGCATACCACTATTTACTACTGCAAATGTAGCTCTCATGGCAATCTCTGTTTTACCAAATCCTACATCTCCAACCAGTAATCTATCCATTGGAATATCCCTACTTAAATCCTGAGCTATTTTCTGACTCGCTATATATTGATCCTCTGTATCACTAAATTCAAAATCGTTTACAAATTCCCAATACTGTTCTAATTTGCTTGGAGAATCTATTACCCTCTTCGATTTAGAAATCTCTCTAAGTGCATATATCTGTAACAACTCTTTTGCTATCTTTTCTACATCTTCTTTTGCCCTAGATGATATTCTCTTCCATACCCCACTGTTAAGCCCTGTTAATGTAGGCTTGTTCTTACCACTACCAATGTATTTCATAACCTTTTTAGAGGAATACAAAGGTACATACAACCTATCATTCCCTGCGTATGCTATCTCAATATATTGGTTATCATTTTTATCAATTAAACCTAAGAATTTTCCAATACCATGATCTTCATGTACAACAAAATCTCCTGGAGTAATCTTTTTTAAAAGATCTAATGAGGAAGGATCAATATTCTTATCCTTTACACTATATGCCAACTCTACTTCCCCTAAATATTCCCTATCTGTTAATACTATTAACTTACCACTCTCATATACAAAACCATTCTTTAAAGAATTCTCTACGACATTCTCTCTCTCATATATCTCATCGATATATTTAGCAAATGGACCCTCTGACTCATACTTAAAAATATCATTTGTTAAATACCATATGGTATATCCTCTAGATTTGTAATCTCTAAGTATATTATTACTAGATTTTGATATATCTGAAATATGTAAATTTGGTAAACTCCTTATACCCATATCAATACTACCCTCTGTTAAGAAAATATTAGGAGTATTCCTAAGTACTAACATATCTTTTTCGCTCCCATTTGCTATTACTACGCCCTGCTCATTACTAAATATCTTTGTTGAATATATCTCTTTAATCTTCTTTCTACTTTGTGCATCCACTATTTCTATACTCTCTATAGTATTACCAAAAAGTATAATCCTAAGAATCTCTTTCGAACTGTAGGGCCAAATGATTACAGTATCACCTAGTATAGAGAGTTCACCACTATTCCAAACTCTTTCTACCCTTATATATCCTAAATTCATGTACTGATCTATATCCCATATATCATCAACAGAAAGAACCCTATATTGTGGTTCTTGTTCATTGTCATTTGAAGTTATACATACACCTCTTTTTAACTTACTTCCTAAAACTTCAGCCAAAAATTCCTCATACTGTTTCCCTATGGATATACATGTATTTTGTTCTAACTTTGGGAGTATATATTTATTTTTAAAATCTTCAGTAAAATCTTTCATAACACAAGCTAATTCTATCAAGGTTGTGTATAATTAGAAAGATTAATTGTAATACCCCAAGTATGTTTTTAGCACATGGACCAATATCATATATATTAAATGAGAAGATTCAACAGAAAGGTATTTCTAAACTTACAAAACAGGAACATATCTTTATAATGATTCTCAGTTTAATATTTGGAATATTGCCTGATTTAGATTTGGCAATACTTACTGTTACTGATATACCACCTTTTCAACATCACCTAATCTTTTCTCATAGCCTACTCTTCTTTATATTTTGTTGGTTGCTTCTCATTCTCGTCCTCTACCTAATGAAATCTCTACTTAATACAGAAAGTAGACAGGTATTAAATGATAGGCTGATTACTTTAATACACAGGGCATTCCTCATAGGGGTACTCTCCCATCTATTCGCTGATATACTCTTTTCATACTCCCAAGTCCTATATCCTCTTACTAAGCAATTCACAATATTTGGATCAATATTAAGTAGTAATTACTTTGCAGGATATTTTGCTACGCCATCTTTTGCATTAGAACTAATATCAGTTAGTATATTTCTACTTTTAATATATTTAAAATATTTAAAACATATCCCTGTTATTAAAACCCTCCTCTATACCATAATCGGAGTATCTACCATATGGCTATTTGTATGTGTATATATGAATTTAAATACATACAACAAGAGTTTCCATATGACTAATGGTCAAAAGGCTGAAGATATGGATTATGATGGAATACAAGACATGTTCGATTCAGATACAAACAACAATGGTATTAACAATATATTTGATGTTAACAAAGAGCAGTTAGTAAAATCTGTAACAGATCTCTCCAATGGTAAATATTTAACCTCCTCAGATAGCTCTTTTTCAGGAGAATTTAAACACTTCTTTGGTGCATTTAATTCATACAGATTAATATCACAAGCATATTTTGAACAGAATTTACCAATAGAGCCTGTACTTAAGGAGTATGCAAAAAACAAATACAATATACAATCATATACACTTGATATTGAATACCCTACTCTTCTTTACGAATATTTCAATGATATGAATATCATTGATAACTCAAGCAATGAGAATAGCCCTGGCAATATATTCTTCGTTTTAAATGGCCAAGGAGACGTTGTTAATATGGGAATACTACTTGATGATGAAATGGTTGGAATAGTACTACAAGGAGATGAGAGATTAGTAACTCATACGAAGGAAGATATAAAGAGGGTGTATGAGGATTCTAGACTTAGTACTGTTCAATTTGAATAAAAAGCTCTTCTATACTATTTTGTATTGTGCTTTTTAATATTTCTAACTCTTTCTTATTGTAAGGTATTAATACATACTCTTCACCTGGTATTAATCTCTCCCCCCTATTCTCTATACCAATTCTTACTCTTAGAAAATCATTTCTAGAAAGAGAGTTCTCTACGCTTAACACCCCATTATGTCCCTTTGGAGATTTACCTTCTTGTATCTTATATTTACCTAAGGGTATGTCCAAATCATCATGTATTAGTACAAAATTTTCGGTTGGGAATTTCTTTTTGAGCAATTTAACAGCACTACCAGAATTATTCATGTATGTAAGCGGTTTTTGTAATATACCTATTAATTCTCCAGCCTTTTTTACTTTACATATCTCTGAAAAGAATATCTTACTTTCGTCTTCCCACTCTGATACTTGATAATTTGTATTCTGTATTAAATACTCTCTTAAAGAATTAAGAGCTATAAAGCCTGCGTTGTGAGGTGTATTCTCATATTGTTTACCTGGATTACCTAATCCTGTGACTATAAACATAGTTTTTTGAATTTTAAAAGTAATTCCTCTTGTAAAACAAACATATCTTCATTTGGAGAATCATTTAAACTCTCCTTATGATCATATCCTAATATATGTAGTGTACCATGTACTATCAATCTAAGTATCTCTTCTTCAAAACTATCTTCTTTAAAAGATTCATATACATATTCGGGGCATATATATATTTCTGATTCTTTCATATCTTCTGATATTTTAAATGAGAGAACATCTGTTGGTGCCTCTATATTCCTATACTGTTTGTTTAACTGTTGAATATATTCTGATGTAACAAATACAATATTTATTTTTTCTAAAGGGGTATCCTCAAATATCTTTTTAAAAGCCTTAGAGATATCATCAAACGAGATATTAAATGTGGGTTCTATCTGGTCTACGAATTCTTTGTTAAATACTTCTAACTGTATATTTTGCATTAAGAGAGTGTATTCTGAACAATATTTCTTACAACGTTTCCATCTGCTTGACCATTTAATTCTTTCATTACAATACCCATTACTCTACCCATTTCTCTTACATCACTTACATTGTTTTCCTTAACGACCCTACTAACAATCTTTTTAATATCTTCCTCACTCATTTGAGCTGGTAGATATTCATTTAGTATTTCTAATTGGAATGTCTCCTTTGCAACAAGATCTTCTCTATTCATCTTTGTATACTCTGAGATGGAATCTTCAACTTTCTTTTTCTCTTTTCTTAAAACCTTTAATACTTGATCATCAGAAAGTTTCTCACCTAATGAGATCTCCTCATTCTTTATATCAGCAAGAACAAGCTTTAAAATATCCACTTTCTGGACATTACCTACTTTAGTTCCTTCAAACATATCTTTACGGATATTTTCAACAAGTGACATTGTTGTTAGAGAATTACAATTTACTTAGCTCTTCTGCTTGCACTTCTTCTTCTTCTCTTCATCTTTGCCCACTCTCTTCTCTTTTGAATATCAGGGATTGAAGGTTTTACTCTATACACCTTATCTCTGAATGTTTCTAAGATTTTTTCTCTCATAACTTCCCTATGAAGTCTTTTGAGAGCACTATCTATATTTTCGTTGGCATGAACTATTACAGCCATGAGAACCTCCTTTAAATTAAGACTCTGGGATTATATCACACAATTTTACTTGTTAGCTACTTTCTTTTCAAATCTTACCCTATATTTATATTTCTTTTCTCCGTTTATTCTCAATACACCATTAGGAATATTGTATACAAGTACACCAAATATTACTAATACAAATCCTGCAGAAATTCTTCCTAAGGTATTATCAAATATTCCTGTTTCAGGTACTACAGGTTTCTCCTCTTCCGTGATTGTACAATCAGCTCCAATATTTGCAGTTGCTTGTTTTGTTGTACCTACGGTAGGTGTGAGTGTAACTGTATTGGCATATGTTCCAAAGTGATCTTTGTCTACTATCAATTTGTATGTAAATATTTTCTGTTCACCTGCAGTAAATGATAATGGTGTTGTAGCATAGTTCCAAGTTATTTTTCCGTCCGCGAACGCTCCTGGGGATGTTATTCCTGTCTGTACAAAGCTTGCTAATACCTTTGTATCCAAGACATCCTCTATCTTAGCAATAGTTCCAGATCCTGTACCAGTATTCTTTACAGTAATGGTATATGATAGCTCGGATTTTGGATTTGCTGTTCCTTCATCTATACATGCTTCTGTTACAGCTTTTGTAATTGTCCAATCTGATTGTGCTACATCACAGTCGGCCAATATGTTTGCAGTTGCTTTAATTGCCGTACTACCAACTGGAGTAAGTGTAACTTCATTTGCATATGTACCAAAATGATCTTTATCAATTACTAATTTATATGTAAATGTCTTTGTTGCACCCGCTGCTATTGATAACTCATTTGGAGAAGGATAGCTCCAAATGATTTTCCCATCTGTGAATACTCCTGGAGCAGTTATTCCACTCTGTACAAAACTTGCCAAGACTTTAGCATCAAGTACATCCTCTATCTTACTAATTGTACCTGCTCCATCTCCTGTATTTCGAACTGTAATCGTATATGTCAATTCCGATTTAGGACTCTCTGTTCCCTCATCTATACACAAACCTACGACACCTTTAGTAATATCCCAGTTAGGATTTGTCTCTTGTGGTAGTACAGTAAATGTCGTTGTTAATGTACAATTTGTACCAGTAACACCAAGAGAATCCTTCCATGTTATTGTCATTGTATATGTTCCAGCTGCGAGTCTTTGTGCCGCACTACTCAATACTCCAGAGATTGTAATTGGAGATGAGCTACCAGTTTTAGTTGGAGAAAGTGTTTGACCAGTAGTACAAGTAGTAACTGTTCCAGTACATAACTTTACAGATATGCTATCCAAATCTATTCCATTACTATCCGTGGCTGTTGCACTATATGATATGTCTGATGTAAAACTCATATTACCAGTGGGTCTTGTAACCCAAGCTCCAGCATCACAGACGTTTGTAACACAAGGGTTCTCTGCAAATGGATTGTTACATTGGCTAACTTTGTTGTAACAAACATGTGATGGAGTATATTCCTCTATAACGTAATCACCAGTGCTAACATTACACATTGCAATATATGGTTTACAGGAGTTTGCAGCTTTCGCATCTACTTCTGCTTGTACACCATCTGGGAATGTACAGTTTGTACCACAAGCATCACTCCAACTCTCACAAAAACATTTTTCAACAGGTACTTCTTCACAACTTCCATAGCCACCATTATTTGTACATAAAGTTGAGCAACCCGTATTTCCGGTTACCCACGTTCCATTACAACATAAGCATCTCTCACAACCATTATCTACATCCACCAAGTTACCACAACATGCAGAACGGTTTGCTATACACGCGGAGGTTTGTCCTGGCTCTGCAAACCAGATTAAACAATTGGAGGTAAGTGCTTCGGTAGCACTTGCAGAACAGCCCGCAGGTACGGTTGCCCCAGCTTCACTATCATCCGGGTCTAAGTTTTCCTCCTGATTAACTCTCCATATTAGATAACCTAGTGCAGATGACAAAAGAACAATTGATATTGCAAATATAACTTTACTCGTCTTTGTTAATCTAATAGCCATACAAGAGCAGTGACTTAATTTTTCTATTTAAAAGATATACTATTTGAACAAACTCTTCAACTGTTCAATATTAACTATATCTTTAATCATTACACCGACTATTAATAGTATTAGAAACATAAAGCTAATATTAATAATTGTCGCTTCCACTTTCTCATCCAAATCTTTCCTTAATATCCCTTCAATGAAAAGAATAAAGAATCTACCACCATCTAAAGCTGGAATAGGAAGTAAATTAATAAGAGCTAATGATATAGAAAGGTCAGCTAATATACCTAAGAAAATAAAGAAACCTAAAGTTCTAAAATAATCTATTATAAAATATATACCAACAGGACCACTAACAGAATTAGAAAGTTGAGAGTAATCACCAGTTTCTTTACCCTGCTCTAAGAGAGATGATAAAGATACACCTGTTAATTTGACTATATTAATGGAGTGAGACACTCCTGAAAATATTTTATTATCTGAATAGTCCATATATACAGCATAGTTATACCCTGTATATACCCCTATCTTTCCCTCACCACTTACTGTTATATCAAAGTAATCACACTCTTTATTTTTATCACATGCATATATATTTACTTCTTCTGATTTGTTAGATTTTAGTATTCTAACCAAATCATCATACTTATCTATTGTTTCTCCATCTATAGAGATTAGGTACCCCTCCTTATACATACCGGAGTCTAATGCTGCACCTTCATCAGCTAATTCATATGGTAAGTCCGAAACCCTCTCTTGGGTAAGAGTCGCACCTACAGGCTTAAAATCATCATAACTGCTCCCTATATCCATTCTCCAACCATTATTTGCCAAAAATACTGTATAAAGAATGACCGCCAGTAGGATATTCATAGTTACACCTGCTAACATAACAAACATCTGTGCTAGCTTACTCTTATTTTTTAAGTTACCATCATCCTTAATATCTTCTATCTTAGAAGTGGGATCTCCATCACCCAATATTTTTACAAATCCTCCTAAAGGAAGAATACGTATATTGTATGTAGTTTCATCTATTTTTTTGGACAAAATCTTTGGCCCAAAACCTATTGAAAAATCTAAAACTTTTGCTTTTACTAACTTCGCTGCTAGAAAATGTCCTAACTCATGAACAAAAGTAAGGATACTAATAACTAAGATCAATAAAAGAATATTGGTAACAATGGTCATGTTTATTTTCTATTTAGTTTAATACTAGCTATATGGTAAGAAGTTCTTGCTCTTTCTTATCCTTTATCTCTTCAATATGTGCATTCTTTTCCTTTACCATTTTCTCTCCCTCTTCTCTTAATCTATCTGCCTGGTCTTGCGAGAAGCCACCCTTTTGAGATTCATCTATATCCTGCATAAATTTCTGCCTTACTTGTCTTACTGCAATCCTCGCATCTTCCACCCTATCTTTCATGACCTTAACATACTCTTTTCTTCTTTCTTCTGTTAACTCTGGAACGTGAACTCTAACATGGTCTCCCTCTGATATTGCATTAAATCCCATATCTGCAGAAGAGATAGATTTTGAAATATTTTCTACTATACTCTTATCCCAAGGCATAATGACTAAAGACCTGTTATCTGCAACGTTAATAGTTGCATAGTTTTTTAATGGAGCCTGTGTACCATACGCATTAACAAGGATATCTTGTACTAACTCTGGAGATGCCTTGCCAGTATGAATCTGCGAAAGATCATCTGTGAGATTAGTAACACACTTCTCTAAATCAATTTCAAAAGAGTCTAAATCCATATTTATTAAAAATATAAGGTTATATTAATATGATATTCTAAAAATTTGCAAATCTCAATGTTTGTTATTACCTTTTACAAGACCTAACCTCTCAAACATATCCCCCTTATTTTCTAATGCTACCTTTTCTGTATCTCCCTTTTTAAACACTGGGAGATATACAATAAAAGAGCTACCCTTGTTTAATTTACTTTTAACTTCTATCTTTCCACCATGAGCTTTAATTAAACCAAATGTAACAAACAGTCCCAGTCCAGTACCCCCTGGCCTAACCAATGGAACTGTATTAGAATTCTTATTTATATATTGATTTGATCTGAAGAACCTCTTCCCAATATTTTGAATATCACTCTCTGGTATTCCGACACCAGTATCACTAATATCTATTTTTACATAATTATCTACATTACTAATTGAAACTTCTACTCCACCCTTCTCTGTATACTTAATCGCATTGCTTATTAAATTATCTACAATTTCATGTACTCTAACCCTATCAGCAAATACATTTGGTAAAACCTTACCATCTGCTGAATTAAATTTAAGATATAGGTTCTTCTCTTTTGCTTCCCTCTCGTGTGCCAACATACCATCTTTAATTATCTCAGTCATATTAACTTCTTCCCTATTTAATTCTAATTTCCCATTATCAAGCTTTGCTCCACTTAATAGTGCATTTATCAAATCAATCTCTCTTTTAATATTCTTTTCTAGAATCTCCATATATGCCCTAGATTTGTCACCGATATTGCCCTCTTTTGTGTATACTTTTCCCTTCTTTAATAAGTTATCCAATAATTGGTGGTAATTCCTTATAACTGACATTGGCGTTCTCAACTCATGTCCCATTATATCTGTCATCTCATGCTCTTTCTTTCTTGCTTCGTTTAACAAAATTACTTTACTCCTTAATTCTTTTGTCTGATCTGCAACCTTCTCTTTCAAGGTTAAATTGAATCCCTGGACCTCTTTATACAAAATTGCTCTACCCATTGCTACACTAGCATTTGCAATAATGTCTTCTAGGAAATTTATATCTTCAACAGATAGTGGATCACCATTCTTTTTCCTTCCAACAATTATTATTCCATTCAATTGAACTTTCCTATTAAGAGGCAATATAGCGGAGATATCTTCCGACTCCATACATTCAATTATTCTTTCCAGTCTCTTCCCTTTATCATTACCCTGAAGTCTCTTTGCCTCTTCTAATACTAATATTGGATCTTCTCCAATATCTTTCCAATAATTATTAACCTGAAGAAGGTCCCTAAGATTTTCTAAGTTGAAATTTACCAACTTTTTATATATAACCTTGTTACTATCTTTTTCAAACAGGATTACTCCTACTTTCTCCAAATTTAGGTATTTTTTAATAACATTAATTAAATATACAGATATTTTCTCCATATCTAATTCTGTACTGCTCTGTCTTAGAAATTTACTTAAAGCTTCCTCTGGGTGAAGTTTTGTGTATACAAGTTTATCCTCTACTACTTTCTCTACAAAGTTATTAAATTTCAAAAATATCCATGCATATATTGGCGCAATTATTACTGATATCAAGATTGCACTGCTTTTGAATAGCCCACCTAAGAATTCTGATGCAATCCATCCAAACAAAAAGAAAGATAGTAACAAAAAGAGGGAGAGGAAAAAGAAAAGGATAATCCTACCAACTAAGAATCTAATCCCCAGAAATCTGTGTTTTACTATTGATAGGAATGTAAAACCAACAAAGATTACTAAGAATACAGGACCATAATTAGACAGGTAGAATATTTTGAAAACAATTGGAAGAATCAAATTTGTTATTGTTGCCCCAACTGCTGAAAGAACAATACCTAATATTAAATATTGTATTTGCACTTTCTCTAAACCTTCAGCCTTTGTATATTTCTTTACCAAGGTAAAAATGAATAAGACAAAGAAGAATACAAAGTGTAATAGATATAGGTAGATTCCGACTCCGAAATCTATGCTTGAATATCCATTTTGAATCTCAACATTCCTTACCACATATGGAGAGATATCCAGTATTAATACTGCTAGTGTAAATAGTAATGAAGGTATAAATATACTCTTCTTTATTTGGACATTTGAGTTAGGGTATACAAACGAAAACAGAAAAATGGTCCAGGCAAGAAGAGATGTAGAAACAAAAATAAGTCTATTAGTTAATAAAACTATATTATACGCAGAAGATGAATTCGAGAAGTAATTAGAGAATATCCATAGAATCATGCAAAGTATAAATAAAAGGAAATACCTATTAGTTTTGGATTTTCTATTAGATAGAAAGGATGAAACTCCAAAAAAAAGTAAAGCCAAACTTAATAATATAAGAAAGGTTATTTCCATGTTTATTTATATATAGTTATATACCCGTATACCATTCAAAACCCTTTACTTCTTCTCCCCTTATGAATCTTGCCATTTCTTTGCTAGATGCTTTCTCTTCTGCATTTTTCAAAGATTGCTCTATGTTTATTAATATAGGAGTAGATTCAGAACCTAGGTACTGAACAGATTTACCTATTTTAGGTAGACCAAAATTAAAAAATATTCCATTTAATAGCTTAACTACCATATTATCAGTAGTAGCTACCCATTCTTCTATATTGTTTTTCTTACTGTACTGAGCTACTGCTCTTAACAACCCAACAGTTACTGATGCTGGAGCTTCCTTTAATTTAGCAAATTGTGACAATTCAGCTGTTACTTTATTTGCTGCCTCTCTCCATTCTTCATCTATCTCGATAGCCTTATCGCATAGAGTTGGTAACCCAAATTTACAATGTTGATCATCTGGGGTATCCATAATTAACCTTACAGATCCAACATATCCTTGCTCATTTCTTGCAACAAACTGAATAGATTGCCAATGGTATTTATCTATATATAATTGTTCACTATCCCTAAAGGAAATAAGCAGTCCTTCCTTTAAAAATTTCTCAAAGACAGCTGGTTCTAGATTCTGTTCTAACAAAGAATAACCATTATCCTCGACTACCTCCTTTGCATCTAAATCTACCCAAGCAAATGGGACTCCTTGTAAATATCCCTGTAATTTATATCTATCTGTAACTACTTCGAGTCTTTCAATTTTCTCTTCTGGAGTTGTTGCAACACCAACAATAACTTCTCCTTCACGAAGTTCTCTATCATCTTTTTCTATAACCTTTGTATCTGCCTCTACCATTTTTTCTTTAAATAATTTTATTAAGACTCTCTCTTACATTCTCTCCTCTTTCCTTTACTTTTGCTAGTGTTCTAAGTAAAAGAGGAATTTTGCTAATAACATTTGGATTACTTCTCCTAACTAA
Organism: candidate division WS6 bacterium GW2011_GWE2_33_157; assembly: GCA_000989675.1. GTDB lineage: Bacteria > Patescibacteriota > Dojkabacteria > SC72 > SC72 > UBA12044. The sequence goes on along the minus strand of LBOT01000007.1, from coordinate 6,587 downwards.
ACCAGGAATATCAACAAGGATTACATCTTTAATCCCCTCATTAGATACTATTCTTCTCATAGCCTCAACAGTCAAAGAAGCTAGAACTGCAGAAGTTGTTCCAATTTGATATGTTCGTGTATCTTCTGATGTTCTCTTTATTATTTCCTCTAACTGTTCCACTGGTACTCTAAGTGGATCAATTGGTCCTGTAAATGCATCATATATATAGTCTAAAAATTCACTCTCAGATAATATTCCACTATTAAATGCTAATTTTACCTTATTAAACTCTAAGATCTTTTCATCGTCTAACTCTCCTCTTAATGGTTTAATATTCTCTTTATCATACCTATATACGGCTACCATAGCTGTTCCAGCTAAATCATATCCTACTAAAACAGGTTTTCTTAATTCTGCTGCACATTTATGAAGTTCATAGATAACATCTAAAGCTCTAATATCTACCGCATCAACAACAATGTCTGATTTCTCTACATACTCTCGAGCATTCTCAATTGTCATTCCTTTCGCTTCACTATGTATAGAGTCTGCAATATAGGGATTAATCTGCTTCATATTTTCAACAGTCATATCAGCCTTACTTTTACCTATTTGAGAAACTGTATACTGTTGCCTAGAAAGGTTGTTTGCTTCAACTACGTCTGGATCCATTACCGTTACTCTTTCTGCCCCAGCTCTTACAGCTGTCATTGCTATTGGGTTACCTACACTACCAACACCTGCAATTAAAATCTCTGTGTTACGGAATTTTTCCTGTATCTCTGCAGTAATAAATTTACTTGAGGATATTGTTAATTCCCTATAGAATTCATCTCTTGTCATTGAAATCCCACTAGAGGATTCACCTATTTTACTTTCTGCTTCTACATTTATCTCTTTCTGGTCCATACATTGAGATTAGGAATTAATTCTGAGAATAATTTTACCATAAAAGGGAACTAGTACACACCCCTAGCCTATATAACTTCCTAGATGAGATCCTGAATTTATTCAAATAGTTTAGCTATTTGCCAAACTCCCATATTAAAAACCTTCTGATTTCTAAAGGTTCTCCTAATTTAGAGGTAGCTTCATCTAAAAGATTTTGAATCGTCTTACTATCATCTTTAAACCATTTCTGACTTAGTAAACACTTCTCTTCAAAGAATTTGGATAACTTCCCCTCTATTATTTTTTCAGCCATCTCTGCTGGTTTACCTTCACTCTCTACTTCCTTTAAAAATATAGCCTTTACCTCGTCTAATTTTTCTTGTGGGATACTTTCCTTTGATATATACAATGGTTTCATTGCAGCAATTTGAAGTACAACCTCATGCACAAATGTTCTAAAATCTTCATTTCTTGCAACAAAATCTGTTTTACAAGTAACCTCAACCATTGATACTAATTTCTGTTCTTTACCATGTACATAGGTTTCTAAAATACCTTCAAAATCTCTTACATTCTCATTCTCAATTGCAACATCCCATCCTCTTTCTTTGATAAGGGATACTGCTTTCTCAAAATCTTTTCCAGATTCTTCAAATGCTAATTTACAATGTCCTATCTTGGCACCAGTAAGATTATGTAATCTATTAATTGCGTCACTTCTACTATTAATATATTCAATTGCCTTTTTCATATCACCATTACTCTTCTCTAATGCTTCTTTACAAAGTGCCATACCTGCAGATGTTTTTGCTCTAAGTAATTTTATATCCTCTATTGATGTACTCATTGTTAACAGCTTATTAAGTTATTTAATTGCTTTTAAAATATCCTCAACAGCTTTCTCACCTACTCCCTTTACACTTAATAATTCCTCTTTTGTTTTTCCTGCTAAATCATCTACTGTACTTAAACCTGCCTCCTTTAGTGATTTCTCTATTCTAGTAGGTAATCCTAATTCCTCTATCTTCTTTGAATTTACTTGTGCTTTTACTGCCTCTGCTGCTGCATACTCTTCTTCTAAGTTCTTCTCCTTTTTTACAACTCTTACAACACCTGTAGTTGCTACTTGTACTTTACCCTCTCTCATTGCTTTCATTCTCAATCTATCACCCTCTTCCATTTTTTCTTGCCTTTCCTTCTCTTCAACAAACCTATTCTTAAGATTTTTTAGGTTTGCCTCATGATTTTTTCTTAGTGAAGCAAGTGATTCTGACTTCTTACCAGACTTAATAACTTGAGAAAACAAATCTACAAAAAGTTCAATACTCTTTATAGAGTCATCATTTGCTGGAATTGGAAATGTAACTAAATCAGGGTCACAGTTTGTATCTACTAATGCAATTATTGGGACTTCAGCTATTCTAGCTTCATTTATAGAATTCTTTTCTACTTTACTATCAATGACTATTAGGAACTTTGGTAACTCATCCATAAATTTGATTCCTTCATACACCTTGTTCAATCTCTCAACATCTTTTTCTAATGCTAAGACCTCTTTCTTTACTAACCCACCTCCACCAGAAGCTACTTGCTCTTCCATCTTTACTAACTTCTGAATAGTACCCTTGATTGCATCAAAGTTAGTAAAAAGACCACCTGGCCATCTCTTGGTAATATAGAAGGCACCAACTTCTTTTGCCATCTTTTCAATTGTACCTGCTGCTTGTCCTTTTGTTCCGACTATTAATATATTCCCCTTATCTACAACCTGATTTAATTCCTCCAATGCTTTTGTAAGCATCTTTCTACTTTTAATAATATCAATGATATGAATACCATTTCTTACTTCATATATATATTTCTTCATTTTAGGATTCCATGCACTACCCTTATGCCCAAAATGAGCCCCTGCTTTAAGAAATGTTGTTAATTCTGGAATTGCTACTTTAAGGCTTTTCTTTTCTGTCTCTGCCTTTGGTGCAACGACCTTCTTTGAGACATCTTTTGTTTTTTCCATAATGTTTTCCTTTTTTCACCTATCTCTGAGGGTAGACTTTCTCTATCCAGGAAAAACCAGAGATATGCGAGATTAAATAAAATAACGGTTGATTATATCTATATATTTAATATTTTACAACTCAGCATAATCGAGATTCACTTCGTTATACGGGTTCGTATGAAATCTAACTATATATCCTTGGTAAGTTCCAGCTGAAACTTCCGTATCTTCCCAACTACATAGAATCTTATCCCTTTTTTCCTCATCCATATCCAATTTTAGTACCTCTACTGCTTTTGTTTTATCTTCTTTCTCTTCTATTTCATAAATTGTACTAAATGGCCAATCTTTAAATGCTCCAGTAAACTCACATCCTGGAATATTTGGGATTAGTAAACTTTTTTCTTCTTCCATGTACATATCTATCTAAATTATTTCCCATTATACTACTCTTTATCATAGGATTACACTATTAAAACTCTTCTTAGCAATTACAATATGATCCAAAAGTTGTATACCAACTAAATCTAGAGATTCTTGTATCCTTTTTGTTAAAGTTACATCCTCAACACTAGGTGTACTATCTCCTGAAGGATGATTGTGAGCTAATATTACAAATGCGGAGTTATTAATAACGGCAGTATATATAACCTCACGAGGAGATAGGTTTGCACAATTTAAAGAACCCAGTGCAATACTTTCTCTACAAATATATTCAAACCTAGAATTAAGACAAACAATATCAACCCTCTCCCTTTGCAAACTACCCATATCTTTTAATAAGGAATATGCACCTTCTGAATCTGTTATCTTAAGGATATCTTCATCAAAAAGACCGTACATTCTTCTTCCTAATTCTATACCTGCCACTATTCTCATTGAAACTACCTCACCAATACCAGATATCTTCACTAAATCCTTTATATCTAAACTCTGCTTGTTTCTTACAAATTTCTTTACTACTCTCATTACAGATCTAGAGATTTGCTTAAAATCTCTCCCTCTAAAACCACTTCCAACTAATATCTCTACTAATTCAATATCAGAGAGTACAGAAATGCCCCTTTTAAGAAGTTTCTCTCTTGGTAACATACCAAGATATTAAAGAATCTTTATGAAAAAATACTTAAACTAAGCACTCTCTTCCTTTGCAGGTTTAGCTTCTTTTTTAATATATTTACAATCTGGATATCCACTACACCCTTTAAACATTCTACCCCACTTACTTTTTCTCTCTACTAAGTTCTTACCACACTCTGGACATACCTCTTTAAGAAGTAAAGGAACAATACCTTTACACTCTGGATATTTCTCACAAGCCCAGAATTTACCATATTTACCATTTTTAAGTATCATCTTAGAACCACATTCAGGACATTTCTCTACTTTAAGATATTTCTCAAAATCTAATTGATTCTCACCCCCATTTATATCTTTCATTCCCTTACACTCAGGAAATCTTGAACATGAGAGGAATTTACCATATCTTCCTAACCTTTCTACCATCTCAGAACCGCACTCTGGACATTTCTCCTCCGATTTAGAAAGTATTACAACATCATCCTTCTTTACATCTTTTTCTGCTTTTTGAATATCCTTCATCAAAGGTTTGTACTCCTTATCTAAGAAAGGTACATACTCAACTTTACCCTCAGCTATTTGATCTAACCTGTCCTCTACATTGGCAGTATATTTGTAATCTATTAAATCAGAGAAATTATTCTTAAGGAAATGAGTAACCACTCTACCCACATCTGTAGGCAAAAGGAACTTACCATCTCTACCTACATACTCTCTTGCTTGAATTGTACTAATAATGGTGGCATATGTAGAAGGCCTACCAATGCCTAGTGATTCTAGTTTTTTTACTAAGGTTGCTTCTGTATATCTACTTGGTGGTTGTGTAAATTTCTGTTCTGTAACAAACTTTTCTTTAGAGAATATATCATTCATCTTTACACTATTAATCTGTTGAATATCCTCTTCTACATCCTTTATTGCACCATATACTGTTCTAAATCCATCAAAAAGAGTTTTTTGTACTCCAACAGAGAATGTATATTTATTTTTTAGCTGATTAACGGGCTCTAAGTAAAGTGTAAGGTTTTCTACTCTCTTCTCTCTCATTTGAGATGAAACTGCTCTTTTCCATATCAAGTCATACAATCTACCCTCTGCTTCCCCTAATTTACTTTTAACAACACTCGTTGGTACAGAAAAATCAGTTGGTCTTATACCCTCATGGGCTTCTTGCGCATTCTTACTTTTGTTTTTGTAATACCTTGGAGTATCAGGAAGATATTCTTTACCATATTTTGATTCAATTATATTCCTTATCTCTGGCAAAACCCTATCTGATATATATACGGAGTCTGTTCTAATATATGTAATGTATCCAGATTGGTATAAAGCTTGAGCAAGACCCATTGTTCTTTTAGCAGAATATCCTAGTACATTGTTAGCTGACTGTTGAAGTGTAGATGTTGTATATGGGGGATATGGATTCTTCTTTATCTCTTTTTTAACAATATCTACAACTTCGTATTTACTATCTCCAAGGGAATTCTTTAGCTCAGTTACTTCCTTTTCTGTACTTGGTATATATTTCTTTCCATCTTTTCTGATCAACTTTATTGCTACCTTTTCTTCCTCTTTTTTTACATGTACAAAAAACTCCCAGTATTCATTAGATTTGAAAGCCTCCCTTTCCTCTTCTTTTTCAACAACAAGCCTTAGTGCTACAGATTGAACCCTTCCTGCTGAGAGACCATACCATATCTTTTTCCAAAGAAGCTCTGACAGTTTATATCCAAACAATCTATCAAGTACTCTTCTTGCCTTTTGTGCTTCTACTAAATTTTCATTTACCAAGGTTGGCTTTTTAATAGCTTCGATAATGGCCATTTTTGTTATTTCATGGAATGTAACTCTCTTTGCATTCTTAATCTTAAGAGCCTTATTTACATGCCAAGCAATAGCTTCTCCCTCCCTATCAGGGTCCATTGCAAGATATACATTACCACCCTTAGGAATAGCTCTTTTTAAATCCTTTATTATCTTCCCTTTACCATATATTGTCTCGAAAAGTGGCTCATATCCATTCTCTACATCTACCCCCAATGTACTTTTAGGTAAATCAATAACATGGCCTACTGTAGCCATTACTTTAAAATCACCCCCAAGGTACTTGTTGATAGTCTTTGCCTTTGCAGGAGACTCAACAATTAATAGGTTATTGTATTTTGATCTTTGTTTCTCCATATTTCATGCTAAAAATACACAATGTTTAAATATATGTCAAACTAAGACTTTTGTATATATTACTAATCTATTATGAAAATATCTTTAATCAAACCTACTTTACAAAACCATTTTGAACCATCCAAGAAATCATATCTCTCATTACTGCAGAAGCGTTTGAACTCATACCACCATCTTCTAAAAGTAATGAAAAAGAGTATTTAGGATTCTCATATGGGAAAAAACCAGTAGTCCAAGCATGTGTATCTTCATACACCCCCTTACTATTCTGTTTACCGAATTCAGCAGTACCTGTTTTAGCAGCAACCGTTGTACCTGTGTTTGAAAGACTACCGACTATTCCTCTTGAGCCATTAACTGTTTCCCACATACCTTTTTTAACAATATCTAGTGAACTTTTAGATGCAATCTCCCTCTTTATTGGCTCTACCTCTACAGGATATTCAAATCCGTT
>LBOT01000006.1:12406-33584 GCA_000989675.1 candidate division WS6 bacterium GW2011_GWE2_33_157 | reverse complement strand
GAGGTATTTAGAACTAAAAGAGGACTTGAAAAGTTTCTTTACTATTCAACTATTTTCTTAACAATACTTCTTGTAACACTATCTTTATTGTTATATAAGTACTCTTCATAAAAATAGAATGTCCAATTTGGAGAATGAGGTTATAGAAAACAAGAAGATTTCAATGAAGGAGGCTTTCAAATTAATAAGGCCTTCTAAGTCTGCTATAAAAGTTGGAATAAATGGTAAAAACAAAAGAACTTTTAGAGATTGGCTTTGGGATTATCCAAATAACGTTGTAGAATTTTTCAAAAAGACATCACCATTAAGCTTTATATTTATTTTCACTGTTTTAGGTTTGGGTATATTCTCTTTTTTTAGAAGTAATATATTTGCAGACTTAGTTACAAGTGAAAAAACTCAAATTTTTGTAGAAGGTAATGTAGGTGCTATATCATCATTTAATCCTTTGTATATTACTCAAAATGTTGTTGATAGTGATATACAGGCCCTTGTATTTGAAAAATTTATTGAAATATCTAAAGATGGTCAACCTAAGGAAAAAATTGCAAAAGATTGGGTGGTATCTGGTGATGGTAAAACATATGATTTTACAATAAATTTAGATCATAAATGGCAAGATGGTGTTCCTCTTACAATTGATGATGTTATTTTTACATTTGAGATTGCCAAAGAACTATATACTGAATATGGGGACGATACTATTGGAGCTTCGCTAGGAGATGTTACAGTAAATAAGATATCAGAAGATAAGCTAAGATTTACTCTTCCAGAGAGTAATGCGACTTTCTTTGAGGCCGTATCTGTTTACATAGTACCTAAGCATATTTTAGAGAGAATCCCGGTTACAGATATAGCATTTAATTCTTTTACGAGATACCCATTGGGTTCTGGACCGTATGAGGTATATCGTTCTGAACCAAATGTCGTATACTTAAAAGCATCTGAATATTACTGGGTAAATCCAAAGATAGAGACTTTCATTTATAGACTTTACTCTGATTACGATGCATTGGAATCTGCATTTAGAAATGGGGTATTAGATGCTATGGGAGGAACAGATAGTGGCAGTATGTCATTTGTTAATGAGTATTCTGGATATTTGGTTAAGGAGATCCCTTTAGATTCAAGGGTTAGAATGATATTTTTTAATACAAGAAAAGAAAAATTTGAAAACAAAGATCTCCGTATTGCTTTAAACCATATTACTAACAAAGAACTTCTATTAGAACAAACTAATCTTTCTGCAAGTATTAGTAATGGGCCAATAGCAAAAAGTTCTTGGGCATATAGCGAAAAGAATGTTGTCACTTATGGATACGACCCAGTAAAAGCACAAGAGATATTTAAAAATGCTGGATATACTAGAAATGAAAATAGTGGGTATTATGAGACAGAGGATAAGAAGGTGCTAAGTTTCACACTTAGCTACTATGATAATAATTTGAATAATAGAATTGCAAATTCTCTAAAGGATATTTGGAAAGATGAAGGAGTCGTATTAAACTTAGAACCACTATCGTACACTCAATTAACACAGGAGATTGTAGCTACTAGAGATTTTGAATTACTTATGTATGAGGTTGAAACTACAGTTGATCCAGATCAATATAACCTTTGGCACTCACTTAAGAGTAGCTATCCTGATTTAAATCTTTCTGGATATAGTTATGAACGTGTAGATATACTTTTAGAGGATGCTAGAAGAAGTACAAAGATTGAAACTAGGAAAAGTAGCTATGCACTATTCCAGAAGTATCTTACACAAGATAGCCCAGTAATATTCCTGTTTAATCCAAACTATACATATGTATACAAAGAAGGAATACAGATAAGTGATATTGGTAATATTAACTATCCATACCAAAGATTTGAGGATGTTGCTTACTGGAGTAAGTAATGCCAAGAGGGGGATTTGAACCCCCACCCTCAAAGAGGACTACGTTCTGAACATAGCGTGTCTGCCAATTTCACCATCCTGGCTTATAGTGATAATTCTACCATATTCTATAGATATTTTATTCTTCCTTAGTGGTTAAGGAAACCTTAATTCTTTTGATTTTCTCTGGTTTTACCTCTTTCCCTGATTCATTGTCAGGGTCAACAGATTTATACTTTTGAAGAAAATCTTCCTTGGTCATTATATTCTCATTAGTTTCGTTTTTTGATATTGGTTCTGGAATATCTACAGGGATTGGTTCTGAAATTGGAGTATTTAAATCCTTCTTCTCTGGTATTTTAGATTCAAATAATTCTTTTAGAGTCTTTTCACTACCTTCTTTCTTTTCACCTCTAATAATTTTCTCAACTTGAATATCATTTTTATCTTTTCTCTTGTTATATATAGTTGATTGTATTATTACTGCTAATACCATACCTAATGCTAAGAAAGAGAATAAAAGTATTACCAAATCTTTATTTGATGTAAATGCATTTACAATATTATCCTTGTTAAGAGATGAGAATGAAAAAAATATATTAGAATTGTCTTCAGGCATTACCTTGTTTAAATCTTCTCCTACTTCGAATGTAATTGAATCAGATAACTCACTTGCATAACCATATTTTCTTGTATAGGCCATAAAGGAGTATATTCCCTCAGAAAGCCCCCCCTCTGGTGTGATTTTTACACTCCAATCACCATTATCATCTGTAATAGCTCCCCCCTTATCATTGAAAGCATTTGCAGTAAGAGAATACAACACTTCTGAGTTAGAAAGAGCTGTTCCACTTATTGTAATACTTCCCTCCTCAAGTTTAGGAGTATTAATTATTGGTTTTCTTGGTAATATTATAAAGTTGTATTCAAGAATTTTTACAGCCCCATCCTTGTCGTTAAACCTAAATTTCAATGCATGTTGACCAATATTTAGAGCTGGGAATGTATATGGTGAAGAGATTTTTGTAAATGCTTTCCCATCTATTTCGATCTCTACTCCATTCTTTTCCGGTGATGGATCAGTGAAAGTAATAACATAGCTGGGGTTATCACTATATGGAGGTAGAACAAATCCAAGTTGGTTTGCAATCTCTAATTCTCTTTGTTGCTCTTTTTCGTCTAACGCTTGTATTTCTTCAGCTTTTACTTCTCCAGATGTAGAAATCAATTCAGAAACAGTCGTATCCTCTGCATATATGTAAAGAGGAAATAGTGTAAGGAAAAGAATTGTTAGTAGTAATTTCTTCATATTAACAATTGGTTGGTAATATATAATCTGTTGATATTGTATCAGAAAAGGGAGAAGTTTCTAGTCTGTTATTTTGTCTATGAACAAAATCCCTTCAATATGGTCATATTCGTGCTGTATTTCTCTAGATTCTATACCTGAGAATTTTTTCTTTATTTTTTTACCATATCTGTTCAGATATGTTACTCTTACTTTATTATGCCTACTTACATTTCCTTCTCTTCTTGGAATACTTAAACATCCTTCTAATTGTATTATTTCTCTACTTTTTAAAATATCCAATTGAGGGTTTATCATTATTTCAAAGTCATTTGAATCTTTCTTTAGTATACAAAACACTCTTAAATTTTTTCCAACCTGTACAGCAGCTAACCCTGCAGACTTGTATCCTTCCTCTGTTACAATGTTTTGAGCTGTAAAAAGTAGATCATCTAAAAATGATTGAAACTCTTTACTTCCTATTTCATCTTTTGAAACCTCAATAGATTTTTTTCTAAGGAATGCTTCCTCTTTAGGATTATTGATTGTAAGTATGTTAAGACATTCTGCCATACCGCAATTATATCACATGATTTTGCACAGATATGGTAAAGTTGTTCTTCTACTCTTCTATTTCTTCTGTAGTATCTTGAGTATCGCTATTCCCACCTTTATTTGCTTTCTTTAGAGCCTGTCTTTCACTTTTATCAGTTTCATATCTTGCGGTGGTCTTCTCAATAACCTTTTCAATAGAGGGTTTTGCTTCATCAGCTACTCTACCAAGTACGCCATCTAATACTTCAAGGTGTCTTGCCCTTATCTCTTCCACTTTATCCAATCTCTCCTCTGCTTTATCAGCATCTTTATTAGCCATTTGTATTGCTTTTGCTATCTGCCTTTCGTATCTGGCTTGTACTTTTTCAAGCTGTTCTGTATTTCCCTCGGCAGAGAGAGCTTCCATTTCTACAAGTCTCTTTTCTGCATATTCTAAACGCATCTCAATCTTCTTGTCAGGATCAAGTGTAAAGAATTCTCTAATCTCTTCTAATACTAGAGAGAAAGTATATGAGATATCCGAAGGAGGTGTAACTACGAAGGTATCCTCCTCCTCTTCTGTTGGTGCAGAAATTAAATTAATCTCAGTAGTTTCATCCTCAGTAGCTTCTTCCTGAGCGAATACTCCCACAGGAATTGCTAAAACGGCAATTACCAAAGGTATAAGGAAAAGTTTTTTCATCTATATATAGATGTAAAAAGTTATTTATATATTTAATACCCAATCGAGTACAAAATCAAGAGTGGTGATATAATCATTTCGTATGTTAAGTATAGATTCTATATCCATCTCTAAGGGTGGAAAAGAAATATTAAAAGATATAAGTTTGTTTGTAGGTCCAAATGAAAAGATTGGTCTTGTTGGTGTTAATGGTGCTGGTAAATCTACTCTGTTAAAAATAATAGCAGGTAAAGAAGAAAGTGATTTAGGAAATATATATTTCAATGGAACTTTATCCTACCTTTCTCAAGAAATACATAAGGAGATGGAGGGAAACATATCAAAGGAATTAGATATTCAAGAAAATCTCACAATTGGGGAGTATTTAATTTTACAAAGAGGACTCGATATTGAGGAATGGGAAATAAACAAATTCCTTAACAATATGAATATGAAAGAGAAAAGTAGTGATTCCATACTTAGAGAACTTTCTGGAGGACAGAAAATTAAAGTTGAATTGATAAGGATATTATCCGAGAAATCAAACCTATTGATACTTGATGAACCTACAAACTTTTTAGATATTCCATCTACAGAATGGTTAATGGGTTACCTATCTACTTACCCTCGTGCAGTATTAGTAGTATCACATGATTTAAGACTTATGAACAAAAGTATTTCAAAGATATGGTATCTAAATGATATTAGACATAATGTGGATGTATACAGAGGTAACTATGATGATTTTATCAAACAGATGTCTTTAAAAGATGAACTTTTAGTAAAAACTCTTAAAGCTCAACAAATGAAAGCTAAGAGAATATATGAAAATGCTAAAGCACTTTCAAGTAGAGGAAGTACAAAAGAAAAGATGAAAGCTGCTAGGAAATTAGAATTAGCACAAAAAGAGAAATTAAAAGCAATAGAGATGGCTAAAGGATTAGTAAAGAGTAAGAAAATGAAAATTGAAATCCCTACTCCATTTAATTGTAGTAGGAATGTACTTACCGTAGAGAATATATCAAAGGAATATATAAAGGGTATCCCTATTCTTCGAAATGTTTCTTTTGAAGTTGAGAAGAAAGAAAAGATAGCGATAATTGGGAAAAACGGTGTTGGTAAGACTACTCTTCTTAAGATATTGGCAGGAAGATTAAAGCAGAATAAAGGGAAATATACTTGGGGAGCCAGTGTTAATCTTGGGTATTACTCTCAAGAGTACGAAGGGTTAGACTACGAGCAAACAGTCCTTGAAAATGTTTATGGTTTAGATTGGGGAGAAATAGATAGAAGAGCTTTTCTTGGTAGATTTTTGCTAACGGGAGATATGGTTAACCAGAAGATTAAAACTTTATCTGGAGGAGAAAAGACTAGATTAGCATTAGCAAAACTTTTTGCAGGTAGACACAATGTATTACTTTTAGATGAACCAACTACATATTTAGATTTTGATTCTCAAAAGATACTTCTTTCTGCTCTTAAGGAATATAAGGGGACGATATTAATAGTGAGTCATCAACCAGAGTTTGTAAGAGATCTTGGAATAGACAAAGTTCTACTTATGCCTGATGAAAAGTATGGATACTTTAAGGAAGAGTACATTGAAAGAGTCGGAATTATTTAAGAAAGTTTTCTAGTTTAAGAATACTTGAATATAAATGCAATTTCCACTATATTCTATTTGTTAATCTAACAAAGATACCGATGAAAAAATACGACTATCTGATTGTTGGTGCTGGTCCTGCAGGTCTGTTCGCTAGTTATGAGATATTAAAAAAGAAACAGGAAGTTAAGATTGCAATTGTTGATTTAGGTAAAAGGATAGAAGATAGGAAACCTTCTGAGGTAATGATGGGTGTTGGTGGTGCAGGTACATACTCTGATGGTAAGTTAACATTAACTGCAAATCTGTCTCACGAGAAAGCTTTTCATTTAATAACGAAATTTGAATATCAAGAAATACTTGATTATGTAGATACAATATTTAATGACTTTGGAGTTGATTCAGAGTACTTCCCAAAAGAGACAGAACAATTGAAAGAATTAATTGCAGAAGCAGAAGTAAATGATATTGAATTGGTATTAAGAAAAGCAAGACATGTTGGAACAGATAAATTAAAGTTGTTTGTGAAGAATTTCCAAGAGTATCTACTGTCTAAGGGTGTAGAAATTATAGATAGTACAAAAATAGATGATATTCTTTTGGATGAAAAAAAGATTAAGGGAGTAATAACAAGTGAGGGTAAAGAGATCTATGCAGAAAAGGTGTTACTTGCTCCAGGTAGAATAAATGCAAGATGGTTGCAAAAATTGGCAGATAAGTATGGAATAAAATATATATATGACAAGGTAGAAGTTGGTGTAAGAGTAGAATTCCCATCTTCTATTATGAAGAGGCAGGCAGAAACTTTGTATGAAACGGTATATAGGATAAGAACTAAGACATATCAAGATATTGTAAGAACATTCTGTAGTTGTCCTAACGGATTAGTAGCAATTGAGAAGTATGAAAACTATGTATGTGTAAATGGTCATTCAAACTCTCATCATGATAGTAGGAATTCAAATTTTGCATTCCTTTGTGAAGTTAATCTTAAGGAACCATTAGAAAATTCCATAGCATATGCAAAATCTATCGCAGAATTAGTATCACTACTTGGAGGTGGAAAACCAATATTACAAAGTGTATATGATTTAAGAGATGGAAGAAGAAGTACATGGTCTAGGCTTGAAAAATCATTTGTACAGCCATCTTTAAAAGATGTTGTACCAGGGGATATCTCAATGGGATTACCACACAGGATAGTATTGAATATATTAGAAGGATTAGAGATATTAGATAAGGTAATGCCTGGCATTAATTCAGGTTCTACTCTGCTTTACGCACCAGAGGTAAAGTTTAGATCGTCAAAAATAGATACAAAGAAAAATCTAGAGACCTCTATTAAAGGGTTGTTTGTAGCAGGAGATGCAGCTGGGTTGTCTGGATCAATTACTGGAGCTGCAGTAACTGGAATAATGGCTGGTAGAGGGATGGCTTAGAGGTTATCAAATATCTCTGATATATTTTTAGCTTCATGTACATTACCTACATCTTTGTAATCGTATGCTCCACTTTTACTTGATATATGTATTAAGTTCTTACACCCCGCATTTATAGCTGGGAGTATATCAGCTTTAAAGTTATCACCAACAACAAGTGTATTCTCTAAGTTGAAACTTAGATACTGTGATGCTTGTTTCCACCCTTCTGAATCTTTCTGGTTTTCCAAACTTGTTGTAAAGTATGGAAGTTCAATATCTGTTTCATACTTCTCAAAATATTTTGATTTAATATTTTCGACCTTTTTCTGTGTCCATTCATTTTGAGCATGAGAGTATATTCCGATTGGAGTACCTGTTTCATTAATTCTATGAAGTATTTCTACAGTTCCAGGAAATATATTTGGAGAAACATTATAGAAATCTTTAAAGAAATCATAAATCATCTCGTATACCCACTTCTTTTCTTTAAATTCAATTTTATTTAATTCTATATACTTATCTATCCCTAATTTTGTTGAAACATCCACTAGTAATGGATATCCAAGTGTTCTATGTATTTCTACTGAATGGGAATACATTTCTTTTGCGATCTGCAACTGCCCATATTTACTCTTTTTGATAGGTATCGCCCTTACTGCAAGAAGTGAAGCAGCAACCATTTCATCTTTAAAATACTTACTGGTATCAACAAGTGTGCTATCCATGTCAAACAGTACAGAGTGTATATTGTTCTCTAAAAAGAATTTCTTTGGTTGTAACAAACTTTCACTCTCTATTTCCATAGTTTGGCAATTTTATACAAAAAGAGTAAGGAATGCAAAAACATACTGTATATTAGGGGAAGTTTAATGTTGTACCTCTACTCTACCTTTAATTCCACAGTGGCTTTCTCACTAGCAGTAAATTCACCTTCATAAAGGAAATCCTGTATAACTTGAGTACATATTTCACTTCCTTTCGGTTCAACCACTGTTACTTTTACAGTAACTTGTTCTGGATAGCTTTCTTTAACAAGAGAATCCACAGTAGCACTGTAACAAGGGTTTGGTAATTGTCCTGTAACAGTATATTCCCAGGTGTTTTCTCCTATGTACTTGCCATCTAATTTAAAACTTCCCTCTATCTTTGGTTCTATTATGTTATTTATCTTATCTTTAGCAAAATCATTGTCCTTAAGTAGTAGGTATAGAAAGATTGCAGTAACAGCTAGGAATGCAAATAGGAACAATTGTTTTTTACTCATTGTAGAATTAGTAACAAATTATATATTCTTATTTATTTTTTACTTCTTCTTCCATCATATTTGTATATTAGTAACACCCATATGCTTCCCATCATAATGATTACTCCTGCAACAGACATTACAGTATCAAAGTATAAATCTCCTAAATTAGCTATGAACCCCCCTACTATACTTAATATTGCTGTAGATGTACTCATTATGGTTTCATAAATCCCATACTGTATTCCTTCTTTACCTGGATCAATATTTATTGCAAAAAGTTTCCTCCAATTTGTTACATTAAGTGAAACACCTAAACCAAAGACAAATTGAGTAACATAGTATTGATATTGATTTGTAATATATGGATAGAAAAGAAATGGTATACCCATTAGTATTATTCCAACAAAAAGAATTAATATTTCATCTTTATCCTTCTTATACCTATCTGTAAGTAATCCCATTGGGATTTGAAATAAGGCTCTAGTAAAGAAATATATTGAAGTACCAATACCTAGGAATTTAAGAATGTCTTCCCCCAATTTATTTGCAAGATATATACCTGCAAATGTAGAAATGATAGTGAAAGATCCCCATGAAAAAACATCTGAAAGACTTAAAAACAATACTACTTTGTTGAACCCTTTTAAATTTTTTACTAACTTTTTTAGTTTACCCATTATTTCTATACTCTACTTTATCCTGTATATATATCTTTGTAAAATATTAATTTGTTATTAACAACTTATAGTGTATTGGTATATAATACAGACATGGATGAAATAAAAGAACAACAATTACAAAACGAAAATTACTATCAGAGAGCGAGTAGTATTGCTGATGAGTTGAGAGAATCTCTTGAAACTGAGAACAGAAAAAGTTTTGTAATAGGTTATGGTGACCAAAATAATGTTCCATTAGTTGAACATTTATATGCTGCTGGATTAATTCCGGATAGGGGTTCTTTAGAGAAAGTTGTTGTTGAATCTAGTATTGATACTTTAACTCAGGCAGATATTTTAGATGTGAATATTAGTACTTTCTACTATCCTGATATAAAATTCTTTAGTCAACATCGCATTAATCCTTTAATGAGTACATTTAATTTCAAAGATTTCAAACACTTTGAATCAAGAATGTTCTCATGTGCTGCATCGTATACAAGATTAGGCTTGGCTGATCTAATAGACTATACAAACTTAAATTACACAGTATTGGATTACAATAGAAGGATAAAGGGCTTTGAAGATCAAATTAACCTTATTAATGGAGAGTTATTATTTGAGACACAAATCTTTATGCAAAGATGCAATGGGAATAATAAAGACAACCATGTAGTTAGAAATTTCTTTCCTCTTCTTGAAGAGGTTGTTAAGATGATGAGTGGTAAGAAATAGTTTATCCTCTTTTATCTGTATACCACCATTCTTTTGGAATCTCTTTTTCTCCTTCAGACACTTCTATTTTGAGAGTAGGACCATCAGGGATTTTGTAGAAAAGATCATTCTCTTCCAATTGCTCGTCCTCTTCTAATTTTGTAAGAAAAATAATTGAGTTAAATCTTTCTGTATTAAGTGCCTGTTCACCATCCTCTGTAGTAACGCCATATATCTCAATTTTATAGGGTATACAGTATGCATACATTTCATCCTTGTAATATGAGACTACTCCTCCCGGAAAAAGTACATCCATTTCCATATATCCATTCTCTATTCTATATGGGTTGTAACCAAGATTTTCAATTATTTCCAATTTTGGAAATAGCTCTGGTAATGGAATTGTTGGATCAATTATTGGAAATAAAGGTTTTGTAGGTTCAAAATGGGTATTGTACTCTTTCTGATATTTTACAATTTTATCGTAGTTATCAAGTGTTATAAAATCTTCATTTTCGTTTGGTGTCATAGTAGTTTGTATAATAAATATTTAGTAATAATATAACAAAGAATATGTTATTAACAGTATTAACAATTTGTTTTTAAACAGGCCTTAATGTACCAGCAAATACTTGCCATGCTAACAATGATTTAGCTACTAAACTGAGTATAATATAGACCTTTTCACCAAATGTATAATCCTTCCATTTACCATACTTTCCATACTGTAAAACCATATTTACAGCAAAGGAATTAAAGAATAGGAAGATACTAAAGAATATCCAATATACAAAATCAGGAGCTTTATTTTCTCCATCTCCAGAACCGAATAGATAAAGAGCGACAACTATCCATGGAATAATACCTGCAATACAACCAAATATATATGAAATCCAATTCGTTTTTGTAGTGGTCTGATTATGAACTTCCATTACTAAACCAAAAAGTATCATCATCATATTTATAAAGAACATTAAAAGAAGTGTACTTAAATCGTATACTCCAACTAACATAGCTATAACAACAATCATTATTGAGGAACTAATGGAGTATTCGTACCACCTAGCATAGTTAATACCCTTCTTTATATTTTTAATATACCATTCATATATTTTAGGGAGAGATATTGTAAAGTGTGCTATAGAGGAAATTAGTAAGAAAAGTGCTACCAAATATCCTATTCTTATTTCTCCAACATTTTCTAAAAATGGTTGTAGAGAAAGAGTAGCTTGATCAAACTTAAGATATGAAGTGTTTAAAGGTAGTGAGAAATCATTGCTAAGGATAAGGACAAGAATACTTTGTATTAAATGGAAGAACCCCATTACAATATTAAATACTCTTAAATTTTTGTATTTATCCATTACAAAAAACACTTAATTTAATTACTTAAGAGTAACATAAAAAAGAAAAAGTGATAAGAAGAATTAGGAGATAATTCCTCCCCCTACTACATTATCATTTTGATAGAATACGATTGATTGTCCAGGTGTTACTGCTCTTTGTGGAGTATCAAATATTACCTTAATCCTATTGTTATCAATTGGAGTAACAGTTGCTGTTTCCTCTTTTGCTTTATAACGTATTTTTGCTTTTACTTTAATTTTATTTTCTAGCTTATTAATACTTATCCAATTAATATCTGTTACGTCTAATTCCTTAATTAGTAAATCTTCGTTACTTCCAAGTACAATTCTATTATTTTCTGCATCTATATCTACTACAAACATTGGTTTTCCAAGTGAAATACCAAGACCTTTTCTTTGCCCTATCGTATATTTAGTAATACCTTCATGATATCCAAGCACATTACCTTTAATATCAACGATCTCTCCCTTCGTAATCGGTTTTGTTGAATTTTGGTTAATAAAGTTAAAGTGATCGTTATCTTCTACAAAGCATATCTCTTGGCTATCTGGTTTAGATGCAACCTGTAATCCAATCTTTTTTGCAATTTCTCTTATTTCTTTCTTTTTATATTTCCCTAATGGGAATAAAGTTTTAGAGAGCTGTTCTTGTGTAAGGTTGTATAGTACATAACTTTGATCTTTTGTATCATCTTTAGCCATTTTTAAAATATACCTATCATTAGATTTCTCTATAATTGCATAATGCCCTGTTGCAACATAATCTATGCCTAGACTTTTTGCTTTATCAAGTAGTGCTCCGAATTTGATATATCGATTACATGCAATACATGGATTTGGTGTTCTTCCAGCTTCATATTCTTTAATAAAGTAGTCAATTACATATTTCTTAAATTCTTCTTCCATATTAAAAACATGAAATTGAATACCTAGTTTGTTTGCTACTCTTCTAGCATCTTCAACAGCGTTTATTGAACAACAACCCTCATCATTATTACTATCCTTATGTAATTTCATAGTAACCCCTATTACATCATAGCCCTCTTTTTGAAGTAAGAAAGCTGCAACCGAACTGTCTACTCCCCCACTCATTCCTAGGAGTACTTTTTTCTTACTTCCTGTGATCATTTTTCTTTCTGTAATCGTCAATTGCAGCCTTTATCGCGGATTCTGCTAAATTAGAGCAGTGCATCTTTATTGGAGGTAAACCATCTAAAGCTTCTGCAACATTTTTATTAGTTATCTCTAGGGCTTGTTCTAATGTTTTTCCTTTTACCATTTCAGTTACCATACTACTTGTAGCAACGGCTGCACCACATCCGAATGTTTGAAATTTTATTTCCGTTATTACATTATCCTTTATCTTTAAATACATCTTCATAATGTCACCACATACAGGATTACCTACTTCTCCAATAGCGTCTGCATCTTCAATTACTCCTACATTTCTAGGATTAAAGAAGTGATCCATTACTTTTTTACTATATTCTTCCATATATTTACTTGTTTTTAATTAAAGGGGACATCTTTCTTAGATTCTCTACAATAGGGGGTAATACCTCAAGAAGGTATTCCATATCCTTGTCAGTAGTTTCTTCTGAAAGAGTTAATCTTAAAGAGCCATGTGCTATCTCATGTGGCAATCCAATTGCAAGAAGTACATGAGAGGGCTTTAATGATCCTGATGTACATGCAGAGCCACTAGAGGCTGCTAGACCCTTCATATCTAGCATCAGTAGTATCGACTCTCCTTCTATATATTTAAAACATACATTTATATTTCCTGGTAGTCTCTTTTTAGGATCTCCATTTAATATTGTATCTGGTATTCTGTTTATTAATTCCTTAATAGTCCTATCTCTCAAAGTAATTAAATATTTACTTTTCTTCTCAATATCTTTAGTAGCTATTTCAATAGCTTCACCAAGTCCTACAATACCTGCTACATTTTCTGTACCAGCCCTTTTACCACGCTCTTGTCCACCTCCATGAATCATACTTAGTATATTTACACCACTTTTTATATACAATACTCCCACTCCCTTAGGTCCATTAAATTTGTGTGCAGAAAGAGATAGTAAATCTATATTTAATTCTTTTACATCTATGGGTATATGCCCTATTGCTTGTACAGCATCCGTATGAAAATATATTCCTTTTTCTCTTGCTATTTCTCCAATTTCTTTTATCGGTTGTATTGTACCAATCTCATTGTTAGCAAACATTACAGATATTAATATTGTATCTTCTCTAATTGCTTTTTTAAGATCTTCTATATCTATTATCCCATTACTTTTTACAGGTAAGTATGTAATCTCAAAACCGTATTTTTCTAAATATTTACATGTATGGAGTACTGCATGGTGTTCAATGTTTGTTGTAATGATATGTTTGCCTTTACTTTCATTTGCAAAGGCAACACCCTTTATGGCCCAGTTATCTGATTCACTTCCTCCACCTGTAAAAAAGATCTCATTAAATTGTGCATTTAAAGATTTAGCAACCTGTTCTCTTGCTTTATCTATAGCCTTTTTATTTTCTCTTCCAAGGAAGTGTATACTTGATGGATTACCATAGCTTTCTTTTAGATATGGCAACATACTATCCAATACTTTTGGATTTAACCTTGTTGTTGCAGCATTATCTAAATATATTATTCTATTCATAGGGTGAATTGTATCACGAAATTACATACATTTGGATGTTTTAATATTTAGTACACTAAGTATCTTTGTTGGAATGGGATATCTTAACTTTTAGTTTATATTCTTAATCCGTTTTTAAGATTCTTTAACACTCTTTTAGAATATTCAGTAGACATTGCTCTGTTCTCAAAATCTCTATCAGAAACTAATTTCCCTAAGATTAATCTACTTTTCTCTCCCCACTTTTTGTCTACAAATCCATCTTTATATCCTTTATTGAAATACCTGTTCTTAACATTACTAAGGGTATTAATACCAATTAAAAATCTTTCATTAATCTTCCCATTATCATCAATTACTTTATTGTACAAAGGATCTAAATCTACAAGGTAAGTGCTTGAATTGTCAAAAGAGTATACAAATTGTATTGGTCTGCATACATCACTTAGGAAGAAGTTGTTAAAATCACTAGAAAGGTATTTAGCAGACATATACATACTCATTGAATACAACCATTGTTCCATCCTTTTATAAAAGAGTTTACTATTACCATTCCATTCTCCATTCATTTCAAGTGGTAAACATTTCCCATGTATGTAGTCAGATGCTATACACAAACCTTTTCCATAGTGTCCCTCAGCAGTATGTATATCTGATACAAACATCTGGTAATCTGGAACATTTATATCAAATGTTTTTAGTTCTTCAAGCAGAGTACCAAAATCATTAGCAATTTCGTTATATGTTCCAGGAGGGGTATCCAACCTCCTATTATCTTCCAATGATGGGGGACGTATGATCATATATTGACCGTCTCCTTTATACACTTTTGCTAATCTAGTATCTATTTCGCCACACTCTTCTAAGTACTCAACGTGTTGAGCCTGATAGTCTATA
Source organism: candidate division WS6 bacterium GW2011_GWE2_33_157 (assembly GCA_000989675.1). Taxonomy (GTDB): domain Bacteria; phylum Patescibacteriota; class Dojkabacteria; order SC72; family SC72; genus UBA12044. The sequence goes on along the minus strand of LBOT01000006.1, from coordinate 18,649 downwards.
CAATCAATTTTATAATGTGGTTCTGTCATGGTATATTTTACCATATAGTCCCATAGTATTCTACTTTACATGTCCAAGAAATCTGTTGTATTCTTTTAAAACATATATATATCGATGTTCATGTTAGAAGAAGAAGAGCTAGAAAACCAGTACTTACTAATAGAAGCATTATCAGAGAGATATCCTCAGATGTTATTATCACCTCCTCTACTTCCAGAAGAAGTAGAAAGTTATGTTCGTGGTATGAATTCATATGAGAGGGAGTTTGTAAAAATACTTCAAAATAGGGGGCTGATTGTATTCAGAGAGCCAGAATTGTGTGATTACGACTGTAAACCAGATTTCTTTGTTTATAATCCATATATTGATCAAGGGAAAATTGTAGAAGTAACACTACTTAACAAAGAGTTTACCAACAGTAATTGTGATAGGAAAACAAAGGAAAGAAAGATTAGGCAATTTAAAAGAATGGAAGCTAGTGGTATTCCATTTGTAGTTATGTACAGGGAGAATTTAGAAAATATTAGAGAGTATTGCTGTAAAAATCTTTTCTAATACTATTATTCAATATCTTCAATCTCTTTGAAGGAGAAATACTTAAAGGTTTCTTTACTTGTTTCCGGATTAACTGAAGTATATCCTCCAAAGTATGTTCCATCAATTTGGAAGAGTGTACCCTCTTTAAGTGTTGCTATGTTCTCTTCGCATTTGAAGATTCCTACATTTTCAGGTTCAGTATTGATAACTATTGCAACCTTGTTGTTTATTGTTTCCATTGTGCATGCAATTAGATGGTGTTCCTGGTTAACATATACATTATCTACAGGTATTATTTCATTCTGAATAGATCTAAAACTTTCTCCACAGTAATGAGAATATATTTTAAAGAATATCTCATTGTTTTTTAATCTTTGTTCCTTGGGTATCTTCAAATCAAACATGGGTTTAAGCCCATTCTGTTTAGAAAATCTTTTTACTATTTTTTCAGACTCTGGAGTAATTCTTTCATATATTTTTTCTATTATGCTCATGGTATGTAATGTAATATTAGATGTTCGCATTATACTACTGCTTGTTTTGTAGGTAAATATCTTTTAGAAGAATGGTATAAGTTGTACAATGGTAGTGTAATAAATTGTTAAATATCTAAATATGGGATATGTAGATAATATAGAAGATAGAACTATTGAGAATAGTAATTTTCGTAAAGTTCTATACACAGGTGCACATATGCAGTTAGTAGTTATGTCTCTTAAACCAGGAGAAGATATAGGGGAAGAAGTTCATGACAATGTAGATCAATTCTTTAGATTTGAGTCTGGAGAGGGTAAGGTTGTTATGAATGGAGAAGAGAGTTTAATAGGGGCTGAGATGGTAGTGGTTGTACCAGCTGGTACAGTTCACAATATTATTAATACTTCTGCAACTGAAGATTTAAAATTGTATACTATATATTCACCAGCAAACCATCCAGAGGGAACAGTTCATGTAACAAAAGCTGAGGCTATGGCAGCAGAGGATCATCATTAAAGAAAACAGTGAGTTCTTTGTTAAAAGGAGGGTCTAAAAGCCCTCTTTTTGTTTAAAATTTTGGAGGTGTAACACCATTTTGATTTATATATGGAGATTCCTTTTTTCCCTCTATAGAAGTAGATAGCTGTGCAAAAACATATGTCCCTACTCTTTCAAACTGGTGTAAGAGAATATTGAAATTTCCCATATTCTTTATCTCAAGTACAGAACTTTCCTCATTAAAGGGTAATCCATCTAACACCATTGCAGATATATGGATACTCATACCTAACCTAGCATATGTACTTCTACCATCAATCATTGTAATTATATCTTTATCTGTAAAAACTATTTCTTTGGTAGAACCAAGTACAAACTCGTTTGGTTTTAATACATAGGGGGCCTGTTCAAGATTATATTTGAGGTATTCTATTTCTATTGGATTTTTGCTATCAATAACTTGGTAAGGTCTTGGGATTAGTAATTCGTTTCCTAGGTGCATACTTATTCCAATACTTTCAATTTGAATATCTCCTGTTACTTTTATCTTTCCACTTTCAATATATTCTTTAATTGTTTTGTTAGAGAGATACATGATATTTGGGCAATATTTATTATATATATATTACATTATTATTCATACTTGAAAAGAGGTAAAGGGTAGAATACTATGTATATAGATAAATTTAGGAAGTTATATATGGAAAACCCTTCTCAAGTAGTTAATTCTCCTGCTCAAAAGATAGAGAGAATAAATACTGGGTATGGAGTTTTTACAGCAATTATCATTTTCCTTCTTGTATTTATCGTATTAGCTTCTATTCTTGTTGTTGGTATAGCAAAGAGACTATCCTTTATCCCAGAAGAAATATCTTCAGTAATATGGAGTAATATCCAATGTGAGAATGATAGTGATGATGAGGGAGTTAACTCTGCTATTTTAAAAAATGAAGGTTGGGCACTATATCAGTTACCAGAGTTTGGCTTTACTGTTGAATTACCAAGTTATAGTTATAACAATATAGATGTTCTAGAGGATGGCATTGATGAAAGTTATAGAAATGTATGGAGTATATATAGCTACGACCCTGATAATTCTTCAATGTTAGATGGTGGAGACACATTCCCTGGATTTGAGAAAAAGGTTGGACTGAGATACTTTCCTCTCGAGACTTTAGATCTCGGTACTGAATCTAACTATTATGAAGGGGCAATTATCACTATATCCTTTTATCGAAATGAAGAAAGCCTTTCTATTGAACAAATTGAGAAAGAGTATTACAACAAAACATATCAGGATGCTAAAGACAATATTGTAGCTCTTGAAAATTACCAAGCTAAATTTGTCTCTATTTCAGGGAATGATGCTTTTACATATTCGTATAGCTACGGTATGTACTCACCAGAGGGATATATACTCCTTAATAATGATTACATTATAGAACTTACTAAATTTGTAGATTCACAAGGGGAGGCTCTAGAGGTTGTTAATAAGGTTTTGGATTCAATATCTTTTAAATAGTACTTCTTAAAAAGTATCTTTCTCTTTTTATATTCAGTTGATATACTTAAGAGCTTAAAATAAATATACATTTTAATGAATCTTTTAATATACCTTCCTGCTCTTAACGAAGAAAAAAATATTTCTGAAGTATTAAATAAGTTACCAAAGAAACTAGAAGGAGTAAATAAAGTTTCAGTATTAGTAGTAGATGATGGTAGTACAGATAATACAGTTAGTATGGCAAAAAAATCAGGAGCTATTGTCATATCTCATCCAAGAAATCTAGGTGTTGGAAGAGCATTTCATACTGCAATTGAGTATGCAAGGAAAAATAGTATAGACATATTAGTAAGTATAGATGCAGATAAGCAGTTTGATTCAAAAGAGATACCTACCGTTATTAAACCGATATTAGATAGGAAAGCAGATATGGTTGCTGGTAATAGATTTGCTAATGGTATTCCAAAGAATATGTCAAAAATAAAGTATTGGGGTAATGGAATGATGGCTAAACTGATATCTTTTATCACAGGAAAGAAATTGATAGATGTATCATGTGGTTTTAGAGCATATGGTAGAAAAGCCTTGCATAGCTTAAACCTCTACGGTAATTTTACATATACACAAGAGACTATATTGGATTTGTCTTTCAAAGAACTGTTCGTTGAAGAAATTCCAATCTCTGTAACATATTACCCAAATCGTAAATCCAGAGTTGCAGGTAATATATTAAATTATGCATTTAAAACCTCTCACATCATTGTATCTTTCTTAACAATATATAAACCTATGGTACTTTTGCTTTTAGTATTATCTATCCTAATAGTATTAAATTTGTTAGTACTATTACTGTTTAAAGATAAGTTAGATGTCTCTTTAATACTTTCTTCAATATTGTATGTACACTTCCTCGTTCTTTTAATCTTTAAAAATATCCGTAGAATAATTAATAACCAAGAGAGAATACTTGCAAAACAGGAGGAGTATAGAAATGAAAGGCACTAAGAAGTATATATCCCCTATTCTAACGACAATCATATTGATTCTATTTACAATATATCTGTACACCAACCCACAAATTATTGATGGATTGATAAGTGTAAAAACAATATATATTTTATTAATAATGGGGTTGTATCTTCTAATATTTTTCGTTGAAGGTGTTTTTATTCAAGTTACATTAGATATTTTTAAAAAGAAAGTTGATACAAAAGAAAGCTTCTTTCTTGCAACAATATCTCGTATTGGAAACTATCTTTTACCAATGAGGGCAGGTGCAGTATTTAGAGCTGCATACTTAAAAAAGAAATTCAATTTTGATTATTCTAATTTTCTTTCCACTTTATATGGATATTACATTATCTTCTTTCTTACAAATTCAGTATTAGCATTACTAATACTCCTTATTAAATGGTTCGTACAAGATCAGCAGTATATGCTTCTAATTACATTCTTCTTCGCTATATCAATTGGAATGTTGTTACTAGTCTTTATTAAATTCCCATTAGATAGGTACATAGAAAGGAGTAAAGGAATTACTAAAAGGATATTAACCTTTATCTCAAAATTTCTTAAAGGGTGGGATTTAATAGTTAAGAACAAGAGAGCATTTCTTCTTTTAATACTACTTGCGTTTGCAAATATATTTATAAACATATTAGTAGTAGTATCAGAATTTTTAGCAATTAATATTAATGGAGATATCTTAGATTCTATTCTTTATACTTGTATATCAGGAGTCTCCTTACTGATTAGTATAACTCCAGGGTCTCTTGGAATAAGGGAAGCTGTATTTCTAATAACTTCAGGGTCATTAGGATTAAATAGTGATCAAGTTATACAATTAGCTTTTCTTGATAGGGGGATAATGTTTGTACTCCTTCTTGTAGCTCTCTTTGTAATATTAATATTCTTTAAGAGATATAATTTAAAAGAGTTATTCTTTAGTGAAAAAAGAGAAGTTAAGTAAAATCCTTTTAATATGTATATTCGTTGTATTCAGTATTTTTGTACTTGTTTTGGCATTTAAGATAAGGATGGGGGTTTCTCCTGACTCTTCATATCATTTAGAAGTCTCAAGAGTATATTCTACTACTTTGGGTATACCAGAGAATTCTCCTGATACATACAAATGGAGAGACATTACACGTATTCCATACCTGTATTATTGGATAAATGGAAGAATATTAAATATAAATAATGGTTTTCTAGATGAGATAATTCTTCTTAGATTAGTCAATGTAATATATTCATTAGGTACTGTATTTGTAATGTATCTTCTTTCAAAAGAGGTATTAACTGGAAAATTTAAAAGATTATTTCCCTTGTTTTTACTTACAAACACATTAATGTTTACATTCCTTTCATCCTCAATTAACTATGATAATTTGGCTAACCTACTTTCTGTTTTAAGTATCTTTTTCTTCGTTAAGTTTGTTAAAAGCAAAATTAGTATTAAATATCTTCTTTTGATGATTCTTTCTTTAAGTCTAGGTGCTTTCACAAAGTTCACAATTTTACCATTAGCTTTCATATTAGTAGTCCTTTCTATTGTAGAGATAATAAGAAAGAGAAAAGAATTAAAAAACCTCATATTTAAAAAATCATATTTATTTCTCTTAATACCAATTGTGATTACTCTTTTTTTTAATTCTCAAATATATGGAGTTAATTTAATAAAATATGGTTCTCTGGAACCTGAATGTAATCAAATTCTTACACATGAACAGTGTTTAGAGAATGGGGTCTATTACAGAGATAATGTTACAATGGAGGAGACAGAGATTGGGGGATTAAAAGATAGTATTGATTTGGTTATATCTGGTGAGCGTATAGATTTTGTAAGATATTTTGGGTATTGGATATGGGATATTACTGGGAAAATATATGGAATTATGGGAGATAGTAGTTTAATTATGAGTTCAGCAATTATTCCTTTATATTTACTATTTTTATCGATATCATTACTGTTAGGAGTATTAAATTGGAAGAAATGGAATAGAACAGAAATATATTTAATTGTTATCTCACTATTTTACTTTTTAGTTCTGTTCTTTGTACAAAACTATGATATGTATTTAAAATACAATCATTTGTATCTAGCACTTCAAGGTAGATATATGTTTCCGGTTATAACAGTAATATATATCTTGTTTTCTAAATCTATATTCTTTATCAAAAACAAATGGGTAAGAAATACTGTATTAGTACTATTAATACTTCTATTT
>LBOT01000006.1:8516-12401 GCA_000989675.1 candidate division WS6 bacterium GW2011_GWE2_33_157 | reverse complement strand
AAAGCGTATAAAGGAAAGATGAAAAAGGATGGCGTACCAATACACACCATCCAATACTAGGAGAATGTGTCTTTCAACACACGTATTGGACCAAATCAACCGAAAGACTAGATATAATTCTAATCAAGATTGATAGGTGTTAAAGACCGAAGTCAGTAACATATTATTCTCATCCTCAGTAGCACTAAAACAGAAAGATTGGTTCTGTAATAGAGCTGTTGTCTCAAGGACCAACTGATAGGATTGGAATATCCCAGTAATTACTAAGTTACATAAGGTGATACAAGTTGTCAACTTAAATTGTGTTATAGGTCTAACTTTCTCTTTGTATATTTTCTGATATACTGAAATATATAACTTCGAGAAGTTGGATATAAATGAAAAAAACTTTGATAATACTTATTGTTTTACTTGTAATAGCAATCTCTTTAATAGTACTTTATCTTCTTAAAGGAAAAGAAGTTTTGAACTTTGATAAGGTAGAAACAAATGATCCCGCTATTGAGAAGTTGGTCACTATCTCTCAGTCAAATGTTTCAGCATTTATATTTGTTACTCAAGAAAGTGAGAATGATCACAGACTTCATATAAATATGACTCCTGTTATTAATCTCACTCTTGCAGAAAAAGAGGTAGAGAATTTTAAAATCGAAAATTTTAAAGGAGATTCAAAGATAGGAGAAGTTCTCCTTATTCATCCTACTTCACTAGCTAGAGAGAATGAGGGTGCTACACTGCTTTTTACTGAGATCTCAGAACTAATGAATAATGAGAGTATCCGGTCTAATGGAGATAGTATTGATTATGTGGTTACAGATACTGTTACTAAATATAATGAGGTGGCTAAAAGAGATAGTATCGTTCCCTCTTTCGGAATAGTTGTTAAAAGTATAGGTACTGTTGATTATAAAAACATATTGGATAGGGACAAGGTTTTTGAAGGAAGTAAATATTTAGAATATTCTGGTATTAAGCTAGGTGATATTACAACTAGTATCCAATTTGATTTAGTAATGGAGTTTACAGATGGAACAAAGTATACAAAAAGGTTTGCAGGTTCACTTGATGGTAATAGGTTTAGTACAGAAACAGTTCCTTTGTTTGAACTTAAGAGTGTTGAGTAATTAAAATGGTATTATTCCATAATCTATTTTGAGTTTAAGTATCCGTAATACTTTTTCATCAAGCAGTTTTTCGGATATTCCACCATTAGCAACTTCTCCTAGTATATACTCATATACTTCTGTTTGAACTTCAGAATCACCACTATAAAGTAAAATATCATTTCCAGCAATCAGAGCCTCTTTTGATACTGTAGTATACTCCCCTACTTTTTCAATAGAGCCCATCTCCATATCATCTGTAATAATCACTCCATCATATCCCAGTTCTTTTCTTAATCTGTTATTCAATATCTCGTTTGATATTGTACTTGGCTTACCATCTATGTTTGGTAATGATATGTGCCCTATCATAATTGCTGGGACATTCTCTTTCTCAGTTATTTCTTTGAAAGTGTATATGTATTCCTCCCATTGTGAAGTAGTGGTATCTACAATAGGCATGTTGTAATGTGAATCCGGAGAGCTATCATTGTGTCCTGGGTAATGTTTTAAGGTGGAAACTATATTTGAATCTGTATACCCTTTTATCATAGAAGATCCCTTCTCTACTACATCTTGTTTTGTTCCTCTAAAGACTCTTTGATACAGGAATGAGTTTCCATTATTTATATATTCAACTACTGGTGCCAAATTCATATTTATACCAATCTCTTTTAACTGTAATCCTCTTTGGTATGCAATATCATATCCTTGTTGACCTGAAGAGATGTTTTTTTGAGGAAAGGTTAAAATATCATTCCATGTTAATCTCGATACTATACCCCCCTCTTGATCGATTGATATTAGTAGGGGAATTGAAGAGGAACTTTGTAATTGTGTAATTAGATTTTCTAGTTGTACGCTGTTTTCAATGTTGTATCCTAGTAGAAGAATTCCTCCAATATGTTTATCAGTTATATATTTAGTAATATGCTCTGTAGGGGTGGTTCCATAAAAGCCAAACATAAAGAGTTGTCCTACTTTCTCTTCAACACTCATACTCTCCAAGAGTGTTTCCTCTATACTTATCTTCTGAACAAGGTATGGTGAATCTTTACTGTATAGATCTCCAATTTTAGAGATTGTGGTTGATAGAAAACTTAAGGTGAATATTACTGCCAGTATTGATTTAATAAACAGTTGCATACATCATTATACATTTATTTCTTTAGTTAGAAATGTCGGGTTTTAATACAAGGTTTTAAATATTAATATAATATTTGACATAGATAATATATCCATGTATCTTTTTAAGATATATTTGTTTAAGTTTTTACTATCCGTTTATGGAATTACCAATCACAGACTTTTTAACACTTTCATATCGCGAGTTAGAAGAAATGAATTTGGAATCAAAAGAGAAAAGAAGAAACAGGGCTAAGTTAGATGTTGAAAAAATCGAAAAAGAGTATAGAGAGTATTTGGAAAAAGAAGATCGTATTAAAGCAGTAACTGTAGCGTTCTCAGATTTAGAAGGAAGATTTCATATGTTGGACTATGACAAGAAATATTTACTTAATTCAAGTACAAATTTAACATTTGATGGCTCATCGGTAAGAGGATTTACAAGTGTAGATGGCTCAGATTTGAGATTAAAATTAGATTGGCCATCCTTTTACTGGCTACCAGCTAACATATTTGGTTCAGGAAAAGTAGTTGTATTTGCAGATATATGTACAGGAGATGGAAAAATATGTAGCTCAGATTTTAGAGCAAGATTAAAAGAGTATGTTACGGATCTTTATAACAAGAAGGGGTATGAAATAAATATTGGGAACGAATTAGAAGGATTTCTTTTTGAAGGATTAGATGCAGAAGTAAGATATACAGAAAGAAAGGGTTTTAAACCTATATCTTCTGGAGGATATTACCATTCATTACCTAAGGACAAGTTAAGACTCTTTATAGATTCAACAGCAGAGGTACAAAGGGCGTTGGGATTTGAAAATGAAAAAGATCATCCTGAGGTTGCTCCTTCACAGTTTGAACTGAATTACAAATATTCAGATGTTATAAATGCTGCTGATCAAATACAATTGTATAAATTGGTTGCAAGACAAGTAGCAGAAAATATGAATGCAACAGCATGCTTCTTACCAAAACCATTAGCAGGTATTAATGGTAGTGGAATGCATACTAACATTTCCATTTTTAAGAATGGTAAGAACCAGTTTTTTGATTCAAAGGGAAAGAACAGTATGTCAAAGATGGCAATTAATTTCTCAGATAGGATATTGGAAAATGCAACAGATATATCTTTGATATTAAATTCAAGTGTAAATGCATATAGAAGATTAGACCCAAGATTTGAAGCTCCAAATCAAATTAAGTTTTCTCCAAGTGATAGAACCTCAATGATTAGATTACCACTTGGTAATGAGAATTCTATAAGATTAGAGGTAAGATCAGTTGGTCCTGATAGTAATCCATATCTTTTAATATACTCTTTAATAAAGGTAGGTTTAGAAGCACCAAAGAAGGAAGTAGAAAGTAAAAAAAGGTTAAGAACTAGAACATTACCAGGTAATATATATGATGCCTTAAGAGCATTTAAATCTAGTGACTTAATTGCAAAGATAATTGGAGAATCTGTTAGAGATAAATATGCAGATTTAAAAGAAGCTACTGCAAATAGATCTCCTAAGGAACTGGGAAAGACTGTAAAGAAATCAGAGGTAATATATCACCATGAAGTAACTAATCAGTACATATGGAATAAGTTTTAGAACTATTTCTTTCTCTTTAAATATAGGTAACTAATTAAGGTAAATGGAATCATAGA
>LBOT01000006.1:0-8496 GCA_000989675.1 candidate division WS6 bacterium GW2011_GWE2_33_157 | reverse complement strand
GGAATCATACTCACTATTGTAGCTAAGTAATACTTTACAAATGAGATATTGGTTAATCCAAACGCATACGAGGCGAAATCATTAATAAAGAAAGTTGAAAATCGTAGTATAAAAAATCTTTTAGTATCTATTCTACTTGCAATATCTTCAATCTTAGTAATGCCCTCCTCTGCAATCAAAACTCTTAATACTTTCTTACCGTACTTCCTAGCTATGTAGAAATTTGTTATAGAAGTGATTAGCCAAGTAATAATTGCATATAGTATTGCTAATTTACCAAACATAATAAAACCAGCTACAAATAATGCTGAAGTACTAAGTGGTGCAAATATTTGTCCAGCTATTTGAATAAGTATATAAAGTATTGGTGCAAGTATTCCTGCTTTAGATATTAATCCAGCTATCTCTTGTGAATCATATTTTGTTGAGATGTAAATTAGTCCAGCTAAGAGAAGAATGGAAATAGATGTGTATATTATTCTCTTTGGTGTTACCTTCATACCACCATTATATAATATTTTGTATATATCAATTATTTATATTTCCTGCTATAATGGGCCTTGTTTGATGTAGATTTAAGCGAAACTAATAAACCCAGCGAGGTTAACAATATTTTAATTTCGGTTGTCTATATAAAACTGAAATTAAAATTTTTTGTTAATTACTGTTATGAAAAACAGGTATCAATCGTTTGGGCGTAGTCGCAATAGTCGATATTCCCCAAGAAGAAGTTATGGAAGAAGTACTAGAGGTGGTTCTGGTATTAGTGTTAATCAATATATAGCGAAAGCTACAGATGCAGAAATGCCTAATATATATGTTGATGGAGCTTTGTTCTCTGATTTTAAGTTAGGAAAGGTATTAGATAGGAATATCATAAATAAAAAATATACAGTTCCGACTAAGATACAGAATGAAACCATACCAAATATATTAAAAGGTCGAGATATTCTTGGAATCGCAAATACTGGATCTGGAAAAACAGCTGCATTCTTGTTACCAATGATAGAGAAACTAATGAATGATGAATCACAGACATGTCTAATAGTTGTCCCAACTAGAGAGTTAGCAGGTCAAATACAGGATGAGTTTGTTGATTTAGCAAGAGATACAAATCTTAAGTCTGTATTAATTATTGGAGGTAAGAGTATAAGAGATCAGATGTATATATTAAATAAAAGACCTCATTTTATTATTAGTACTCCAGGTAGATTAAAAGATATCTATGAAAGAAGGGGTGTTAAATTAGAAGAAGTTAATAATGTGATATTGGATGAAGTAGATAGGATGTTAGATATGGGTTTTATTGATGATATTAAATTCATTATCTCTAAACTTGATAAAGATAGACAATCACTCTTCTTCTCGGCCACAATGTCTCCTAAAGCAGAAATAATTGCAAATTCATTACTTAGAAATCCAGTTAAAGTAGAAGTAGAAAAACAATCTCCACTTAAAAATGTAGAACAGGATATAGTTAGAATTGATCATAGTAAGAGAAAGGAAGAGGTTTTGTATAATCTTTTGTGTAAAGAAGAGTTTAAAAGAGTATTAGTATTTACTAGAACAAAAAGAAATGCGGATAAGCTTTCAGACTATCTTTATGATAAAAGGGTAGATGCTGATGTCTTACATGGTGATAAGAAACAGTCTCAAAGAACACGAACTATTAATAACTTTAAAAGAGGTACAGTAGATATCTTAATAGCAACTGATGTTGCATCTAGAGGTTTAGATGTATCAAATATCTCTCATGTTATTAATTATGATGAACCAGAAAATTTTGAAGATTACATTCATAGAATTGGAAGGACAGGAAGGGCAGGAAAAAAAGGTTACGCATTAACATTCATTGAAAGATAAGCAAAAAAAAAGGATGGAGTACCAACATACACCCATCCAAAGCCAGGAGTGTATGTCTTACAACATACACATTGGGCCTATGTAACCAGAGAACAGAAATAAATCTCTATCATAGTTACAAGGTGTCAATGTTCGAATCATCAACATATCCTTTAAATCCTCAGAAGCGTAGGTGCAGAAAAATTGGTTCTGCAGCTTAGCCGGTACCAAACTGGTAGGATTTAAAAGTCCTAGTATTATTATCGTAGAGAGGAGTAAAATTCTTGTCAAGTACCCTTGAGGAAATAATTGTTACAGGTTGTAGAAGAATTTATAAGTTTTTCGTATTGTAGATATAATCCCTCCTTTTATACATTATTAGAGGCTTGGGTAATTACTGAGTATTTTTATATAATTTGTTAAACTAAAGGTACAAATAATACCTGGCAAAAATTTTCTTCAAAATATTTCCCATTTTTCTTTCTTATTCTAGTTAAAACCTGCTTGTTTCTCTTATATATTGGTAAAACTATTATCCCATCGTTAGTTAATTGCTCTTTCCAATTGTTTGGAATATCCTTTGAAACAGCAGCACATATTATTTTGTCATATGGAGCTTTCTCTTTGTACCCCTCTCTTCCATTTTTATTAACTACAGTAATATTCCTGTATTTTAATTTGTTAAATATCATCTCAGCTTTCTTTGCTAATTGAGGAATGATTTCAATACTTATAACTTCTTTACAAAGATTTCTTAATACGGCAGCTTGATATCCACTACCAGTACCAATATCTAATATTTTATCTGTATCTTTTATTTCTAAAAGTTCACTCATCTTGGCAACTATATACGGTTGAGATATTGTTTGATTAAATCCAATTTCTAATGGAATATTTATATATGCATATTTTTTTGTTTCTTTAGGAAGGAACTCTTCCCTTGGTACTTTATTAATAGCATCAAGTACTTTTTTATCACTGATCTCACTTTTTAGTGAATCTAGTAGGTATTTCTTTTGTTGTTTTAGATGGTTTTTATTATTTTCTATCGTTATATTAGTATCCTAAAAGTTAATTGAGTAATATATTTAATTATAGTAATGAAATTATTCACAATCAAATTACAATCGTCTATCCTATATAGTTGTATTGTTAAGAGATCGGTATATTTAATGTAATAACAAGGAAAATGAAAATTTCTAGTTTCTTGACATTTATATTTGACTCTGCAAAAATGAATAATATAAATAATTTAGTTTTTTGAAACATGAGAAACATTAAAAGTAATTCATTAATTATTTTGCTATCACTTATTTCTCCACTTCTTCTTACTCAATTTGTTAATGCTGCTGATACACAGGCTGTTACAGCAACTGTAACTGTTTCAAATGTCTCATTATCTCTCTCAGATGCAAGTATTGCATATGGTACTCTGTCTACCAGTGCGGTTTTGAATACTACCTCTGCTGCTCAACAACTGAATGATAGTCAAACGATAACCAATAATGGTAATGTTGCAATTGATTTACAGGTACAGGGTCAAGACTCTGCAAACTGGACACTTGGAGCAACACCTGGATCAAACATATATTCTCATGAGACATGTGTAACAACATGTGATACTTCTCCAACATGGGTACCAATGACAACATCATACGGTAGTAGTATCGTTACAAATATAGCACCATTAGGTACGCAAGACGTCGATTTCCAATTAAAGACACCTACTTCAACAACATTCTTTACTCAACAGTCAGTTAATGTGAGTGTAAGAGCAGTTGCAACCTAATTAGACAATAGGGGGCTTTGATGTATAATGCTTAGAATAAATATACTAATATAATATATCTAGATGAAAAAGTATTTGCTGATAGTTGTCGTTACTTTATTCTTACTCTCCTTCCTCTCCCCTATCTTTGCAGGCTTAGGAGTTGGTATCGGAACAAGTAAAATCACGATAGATGAAGATTTAAAAAATGGGATGTCATATGATTTTCCTAATTTTGTTGTAATAAATACTGGGGATATAACATCTAAATATACTGTAGATATATCATATAACCAAGATCAAAGAGAATTACTTCCTCCAAAAGAGTGGTTTACATTTGCTCCAGAAATATTTGAATTAAAGCCAGGAGAATCACAATCAGTAACAGTAAAACTTAAGATACCAATTGATGATGTAATACCTGGTAACTACTTTGCATATTTAGAAGGGAAGCCAATAGCAGAAAGTGACTCTGGAGAAACATCAGTGGGAATAGCTGCAGCAGCGAAATTATCATTTACAATTGCACCTTCTAATATAATTGAAGGTATTTATTACACAGTTAAAGATATTTTTATACAGTACCAACCCTACTCTACAGTACTTGTTTCTGCAATTGCTTTGTTTACCCTAAGAGCTATTTTTGTTAAATTCTTTAGTTTTGATTTCAATATCAAAAGTAAAAAGAAAGAGAATTAGAATAATTACAAAGTATGACAAATGAAATTAAAGAAATTGCCTCAAAGATTATATCTATGGTTTTCATTTAGTACAATCTTAATAGCATCTTCGCTATTTATTACTTCAGATATTTATGCAAAGGTAATGACACCTACAGGATTACTTCTAGGTACAGTAAGAGTAAATATCTGTGGAGATAACATAACGGATGGTCCCGAGCAGTGTGATAGAAATGATCTAGGAAACAAGACATGTGCTGATTTCGGTTTTGAGCAAGGTAATCTATCATGTGGTTTTACTTGTGAATGGGATATTTCTAATTGTGGTAATGTACAACAGCGTAATGGAAATCTTGGTCAAGAGGAAAATGGAGATAAGGATATAGATGTTGGAATCTTACGACCACTTATAAAGAATTTACCATCAGCTATTCAATTTCTTAAACTATTCGATAATAATACGAATGGAATTATTGAATCTTCAGAATTACCTGTAGTAATGCTGAGTTGGGTTAATGCTTGGAAATATAGTTATACAGGAGAGGGTGACAAAATAGAGTTATGTGACTTCAATAAAGACGATACATGCAACATAGAGGATTTCTCAATTGTTCTTTACTATCTTAAAGAGAATTCTCTCCTTGACTAATTTTTTTTCTATCAGTAATATTTAGTATCATATATCAAATGCTATGATGTACTCTTTCTATTTGGTTGCCTTAAGAGTATGGAGCAAATGGCAAAACCGCTTGATAATAATTACAATTGTTATCGGCAATGAATATAAACTTAATAAAACAGATTACAACATTAGTGTTATTTGTTTTGCTTGCATGGTTTTTTGTTCATATATTTGCTGTACTTGGTATATTTATTCTCATTATCTATCCAATATTAGTATTGTTTAATCCTTCAAGAGAGACTTGTTTGCTTTGTATATTAAGAGGTAAAGATGATGGTTGCTATATTTGTAAAAAGAAATCTTTTGAAGAGAGACCCGTATTTATCAAAATATTGTTAAATATAATTTTAATTAGTAGTACGATATTGGTTTCCATTGGAGTTGTATATGGTGAGAAATTTGTTTTAGAAAAAACTGGACTTCTTACACCTAAAAAAACAATTGTAATGAATATTCCAATTGCTAATAGATACAAGATTGGAGAGCTATTTACAATGCCAATAGAGATTTCCGGTATTAAAGTACCTATTAATTCGGTACAGGTAGATTTAAAGTATCCTCCTGAAATACTTGAGCTCGTAGAAATATTAACAGCTGAATCTTTTGCAAGTATCTTTATACAAAAAGAGATAAAAAATGATTTAGGATTAGCCAGAATTTCGGGGGGATTACCAAGTCCTGGTTTTTCAGAAGATACTGGTATGTTTGTAAAGGTTCTTTTTATTACAAAAAGTCCAGGTATTGGAGAGATTCAGGTGTTACCTACTTCTATGGTATTAGCGAATGATGGCTCAGCTACAAATGTTTTAGCAGAGTTTAGAAGTAGTGCAATACAGGTAATGAATGAGAGAATTTCAAAACCGGAAGAAGATTTTCAGAAGAATTTTTTAGAGACACAGGTATTAGGAGTAAGTAATGACAAAATGGAATTCTATGAAGAGGATATTGTTCCTTTAGAGTCTATATTGAATAGGGAGACAGAAGACAAGAGTAAGAATTCTTTAAAGTTTGCAGACCTATTATATACTGTTGATACTAAGATATTAGATGTAATTAATCTAAATTTGTAGTTATGGTAATACTGCCATAACAGTAATCGTTATACTTTTCTGTTGATAATCTGTTGTTACTGATGGTACTGTAATTTGTAAATCAAAATTTACAGAAGAGGTAGGTGTAACAGATGATGAGAGTGATTGATATGTATCTACTGTAGTAAATTGAGTCCAATTACTACCAGAATTAGTAGAAAATTCTTTAACAAATATATCATTACCAGGAGAGGAACCTAATGTCCACTGTGTTCCTCCTGTTGCATTGGATGTCTTTATTACAAGATTTACAGTACTAGATCCATTATTTTGTATTGTTTGGGTATCGGATACTTGTATTGTATTCTTACTTGTAGATGAAGGTATAGTTCCATACTGTATAGAACCATCTGAAGTTAGAGTAATAGAGATACCTGTGTCTACTGTAAAGCTGTATATTCCACTCCATGAACCATATGTATTTGTTCCACCTGGATCTATAGCTCTTACTCTCCAGTAGTATGTACCAGTATTGAGTTCTTCTCCACTTTGAACTGTATAACTTACTTTCTGACCAGAGTTAAATGGGTGAGTATCACCTCCAGATACTGTATTTAGAAACCCCAAATCAGTCGTAGAAACTTTATCTAGGATTGGGGTTGAACAGTCAGAGTTATTATCTATTTGTATATTGTATTCAATATCATCAAGATACAGGTCATCGTTGCCAGTAAATTCTAATGTAGGTGTAATATCTGTTCCAAAGTTATTGCCATTTAAAGTATTTAAAGTTACAGTAGGTGCTGTATTATCTGAATATGTAATCACTATATATCCTCCCGCGCCACTCCCACCATTTGAGTTTTTTGTTCCACCACCACCACCTCCTCCATATGCGGAACCAGGAGAACCAACTGCACCATTAGCAATGGTACCATCCCCACCATTCCCACCATTTAAGCTCCCACCAGTACCTCCTGTAGTAGTAGTAGCATTCCCACCAGCAGTATTACTTCCTGCACCACCACCACCACCGCCACTGTTAGTACCAGTTCCATTTGCACCATTCCCTCCAAATCTAACAGTATCTCCAACACCACCGGCAGTATTTCCAACTCCAGCAGTCATACCATTTGCATAGGAGAGTCCCCCAGTACCCCCTTTGGCTACAACAGTATTTGTAGCAAAGCTAGTATCACCACCATTCCCACCATCGAGTGTTACTGTGGTACCTGCAGTTCCTCCGGAACCTACAGAGTATGCATATTGAGTATTTTTTGTTACAGAAATAACCTTTATTGAATACTGCCCACCACCACCACCGCCTCCTCCGTCACCATTTCCTGTTCCACCTCTTCCACCACCACCACCAGCTGCCCAACATTCTACTGTAATATTTCCAGTTATTGGACTAGTCCAGTTACCACTTCCTGAAGTATATGTAGTTTGTGCTGCATATATCTTTAAATTATCCTGTTCTAAAAGTAAATCATTAAAAACAGATGTAAGAATTGATAGCTCTAAAATAGTGATTGTAAGAAAAAACAGGAAATTTTTAATAGCTCTTAACATAAGATAATATTAATGTTAAAGGAGATATATTTCAAGTTTAATACTGTATTGAATTCTTAATTAATAAATGTAATATTTTGTATTAATGGAATTACAACAAGAACTAGCTACTAGAGAAATACCATACAGATTTTTAGATGATGAACAGTATTCAAACTTCTTTTTTGAAAGAGCAGAAAGAATTAGAATAGAAATGCCTCAATTACATGAGAAAGTATCATATGCATCAAGATGTACATTAAGAAGTTATAATGGAAGTGATGATTTCAAAGCATATGTATGCCCTGTTAAAACAAAAGAAGGAAAGAGAGATGGACATCCATTACTGCTTACACTTTGTACATGGGGAGAAACAAATCAAATGTTATATTGGCCTGAAGATATGCTCCCTCTTAGTAATGAGGAAAGACATGATATATGGTACAACTTTGTTATAGATGATGATGTATATTATCAATGTGGAGATTATAGTAATCGTCATTGATATGTAGTTACTGCCTTGTAAAGGCTGAGTATTGAATATCCCCTACTATTTATTTCCTGTATTACACTATCCAGAACCTGTCCCGTTAAGTTATCCCCTATATGCATAAGGTATATATTCCCAGGGGCAAGATTATTAAGTATCCTATCCTTAACATCCTGTGCTGTTGTTCCAGTTGATTCTTTCCAATCTAGTGCATCAATACTCCAATATACATCTTGATATCCTAGCGAGGCAGAGAACTCTCTTACATGTAAGTTTCTAGATCCATATGGTGGTCTAAAGAAAGGTTTAGTACTTTTTCCTATTAATTGAGAAATAATGGTTTCTGTTTTTTCAAATTCTTCTTTTATTTGTACATCTGATATTGTTGTAAGATTCGGATGAGAGTATGTATGATTGAATATCTCATGCCCTGCACTATTAATTCTTTTAAC
>LBOT01000005.1:9288-50974 GCA_000989675.1 candidate division WS6 bacterium GW2011_GWE2_33_157 | reverse complement strand
GATGTAACATTTACATTTACAGTATTAAATACAAGTAGTGAAGAATCAGTAACGATTACAAGTTTAAATGATAGTGTATATGGGACATTAGCAGGAGATACAGATTGTGGAGTAGGAACAGAATTAACATCTGGAGCATTTTGTGAATTCTCAATAACTAGGTGGGTAGAAGGAGATTACTCAGGCCCAGATCACTACAACAAATTTACTGCAGTCGCAGAAGATGACGATGGAACAGATGCTACGGATGATGATGATGAAACTGTATATCTCACAGACGTATGGCCTACAATAGAAGTAACTAAAACCCCAAACCCAACTACAGTGCCTGAAACGGGAGCTAATGTAACATTTACATTTACTGTAAAGAATACAAGTAGTGAAGAACAAGTAGATATTACATATTTAAATGATAGTGATTATGGAATATTAACAGGGGATGCAGATTGTATGTTAGAAACTGTATTAATAGCAGGAGCTAGCTGTGAATTTTCAATAGTAAGATTCGTACAAGGTGATTATTCTGGTCCAGATCATAACAACATCTTTACAGCAAAGGCAGAAGATAATGACAATACTGAGGCCATAGATACTGATGATGCAATAGTCGAATTTACAGATGTATTGCCAGATATCTCAGTACTAAAAACTGGGAATGTTTCAACAGTACCAGAAACAGGAGGTAGTGTAGTATTCACTTATGTAGTTACAAATAACAGTACAGAAGATGGAGAAATTACAGTATTGTCAGATGATAAATTTGGCACATTAGTAGGTGATGCAGACTGTTATGTAGGAACTGTTTTATCAGGTGGAGCTAGCTGTTCATTTGAAGAAACATTTAGTATTCCAGCAGGTATAGCACCAGAAACTCATACAAATATATTTACAGCAACGGTGATTGATGATGATGGAAAGAGTGATACTGATACAGATGATGAAACTATAACATTAACACCAGTACCATCTATAAAACTTGTAAAAGAAGTAGTTAATATGTTTGGATCTGATTCAGATGAAAGTGATTGGGTTCTGTATGCAACAGGAGAAGTAAAAAGTTTCTGGAATTATGGAGATGAAGGAGACTTTGAATATGTAGCACCAGGAATACCATATATATTAACAGAAGATGGCGAAGGGGATTTAGATGAAGAATTTGAAGCAAGTGATTGGGTATGTACAGGTGGTTCACTAGTAAAAAATGTATTAACCTTAACTTCAGAAGATGATGTTACATGTACAATAACGAATACAGCGCTACCAGCAACCATTATTGTTAAGAAAGATGTAATAGATAGTGATAAGGAAGATATATATTCAAATGACTCATTTGATATTGTATTAAGTCAAGAAGGAATAATAGATACACAGGATATTAAAGATACAGTAGAACCTGATATAGCTCAATTTACAAGGCTAGATGCTGGAGAGTATTCAATATCAGAAATTGTAACAAATGGATATAAATTTAATGGATGTTACCCTGAATATATCCAAGAAGAGGAATCAATAAGGGATTTCTTTAACCCAATATCACAAAACCCTCTAATTGAAGTGGAGAATGGAGAAACAGTAACATATATATGTGAGAATCAAGTAATAGAACCAATATTAGAAATTGCTAAATCAAATGATAGTGATGTAGCAGGGGAAATGGCAGGAAATACAGTGACGTATACTTTAATTGTTACAACACCAGATGATGAAAGTGAAGGAACATATGTAGTAAATGATGTTATGGTAACAGATATACTACCATTTGGATTTATATATCAACCAGGAACATGGACAGCAATATCTAGTTTAAGAGGAGATCTTAAGACACTCTTAATTACTGGAGAACCAGGATATGGAAATGGAATACCAGGAGAGTGGAATCTCGGAGATATGATTGAGGGAGAAACTGTAACTTTAACATATGTTGCAGAAACAAATCTTCTTCAGGACCCAGGAATATACAAAGACATAGCATGGACAGAGGGCGAATCTGTATTAGGAGCACAAGTACTTGGAACTTCAGTTACAGAACCGAGTAGTAACTTTGTAAGAACACAGGTCTTGATTATAGAACCAGTAGAAATTGGAGAAGGACAGGTATTAGGTGCAACTATTACATTACCTAGAACAGGAGCAGAAACATATCTAACATTAGGTGCATTAATATCTATGATATTAGGATTCATACTTTTGGTATTTAATCCAAAGAAAAAGATAAAGACATTACTGTTAGCAAGTGTATTACTTTTAGGAGTATTTACTCTTGTAAAACCAATGCCTTCATATGCTGCAGTTGAAAGTATAGATGTACAAATCGAACAACCACAGACACCAACGAATGCAAATGAATTTAAGATAGGTTTTGTAGCATTAGATATTGAGGGAAGAGAAATTTCAGTACAATGTTATGAAACAACAAAAGGGGCATTTGGTTCGCCAATAGTAGCAAACAGTGGAAGTTGTGAAGTAAATAGTAGCCTAATTACTGCAAATGGTACATATGAATTCTATGTAATAGCTACAGCAGGATCAGGCTCAGAAGCAGAAAGTAAATCTTCTAACAAAGTTACAGTACAGGTAGATTTAGATAAACCATCACCAGTTACAAACTATCTTAAAACAAAAGGCACATGTACATATACTCTTACATTTAAAACAGCAAATGATGGACAAACATCTAACATACAAATATTTAGATCTTCAGTACAACCATTCCTTGCTAACAGTACAACCATAATTGATGAATTCCCAGTAACACCAAATACAGATGTGTCATATACAGATAATGATGTATTAGATTGTAGTAAAGAATATTACTATGCAATTAGAGCAGTAGATGTATTTAACAATACCTCAACATTTGTAACAGACAATATTGTAAAGGTAGTAATTGTACAAGGTACAACAACTACTGGGACAGGAACTACTACAACTACAACAGGTGGTGAAGTAGCAGGTGAAGAAACAGTAACTCCAGATGGTACAGGTGGTCCAGATGAGGGAGAAGTAGCTGGAGAAGAAACTACAAATGGGGGAGAAGCAGATGATAATGGTACACCAAATGAAGAAGATGAAGAGGATACTGGAACTGATACAAAAGAAGCAACCTTCTGGGACTGGTTTAAATATGTCTTGATTGCACTTGGAGGAATAATACTAGCTACTGTAGGATATACATATGTCAGAAGTAGACAAAGCAGAAATTAAAAACGAGAAAGCAGGATGGAGGAAATATATAGGTATCCTGCTTCTTGTCTTGGGTATTGTAATACTCCTTTTTACCTTTCAACCCATTATTTCAGCATATCTGGATTTTTACTTTGCTCCTACACCCAAGGAAGATCAAGTAAAGGTAGAAATAGTAACAGCTGATGAAGAAATTACCAAAGAAGTAAAACAGGATACTCAAGTAGTATTTGTAGATAACAATTTCGGCCTTTACATTCCTAAGATAAAGGCTAATGCTGAAGTAATTAAAAATGTAGATCCGTTTAATCAGGAAGCATATACCCAAGCATTAATATCTGGAGTAGCACATGCTAAAGGGAGTGCACTACCATCTGAAGATGGAAATGTGTTTCTTTTTGCCCACTCAGCAGTAAACTTCTATGAAAGAAGAAAATACAATGTTTACTTCTATCTACTCAATGAATTAAGAAAAGATGATCCAATATATGTTAGCTATCAAAATGTAATATACAAATACAAGGTATTAGAAGTTACAATTGTAAATCCTGACGAAGTAAAGTACTTAGGAAGATATATGGAAGAAGATACATTGACTCTAATGACATGTTGGCCAGCAGGAGCAAATATAAAGAGAACAATTGTTACAGCAATTAGGGATATATAAAGGAATATTCATAGGTACTCATAAAATATTAAAATATCCTGTAAAATACATAGGTAAGGAAATATTTTTAAACATATTAGTATGGCAATATTAGATGGAAAACTTACTGCATTAGATATTAATGACTCTATCAAGGAGGATATTTTGGAATATATCGCATTAGGGTATAGAGTTCCAAGACTAGATATAATTCTTGTTGGAGATGATTTTGGAAGTAAGAAGTATGTAGAAATGAAAAGTAAGAAAGCACAGGAACTTGGTATAAAGGGAGTAGTACATACATTTGATGGAGATATATCACAAAGGGAACTTTCAGACCTCATTGTTGAATTAAATAAAGATGAAGAAGTAGATGGAATAATGGTTCAATTACCATTACCAAATCATATAGATGAAAAATATGTTTTAGAAAATATAAATCCTGAAAAAGATGTTGATGGTCTTACATCAACAAATTTAGGAAAACTTTTTAAAAATGATTCAACAGCTATAGCACCTGCTACCGCAAAAGGAATAATGAAGCTTTTGGAAGATTACATGATTCAAATAGAAGGAACGAATGCAGTGGTAATTGGAAGAAGTGATATTGTTGGATTACCAACCGCTGCAATGTTACAAAACGAGAATGCAACAGTAACAGTGTGTCATTCACATACTAAGAATTTAAAAGAGATATGTAAAATGGCAGACATATTAGTAGTTGGCATAGGTAAACCAGAATATATAGATATGGAGTATGTTAAAGAGAAGAGTATTGTAATAGATGTTGGTACAAACAAAAATAGTGATGGTAAGTTAGTAGGTGATGTTAATTTTAATAGTGTTAAAGATATTGTTGAATATATAACTCCTGTACCTGGAGGTGTTGGCCCAATGACAATTGCATGTTTACTAGATAACTTGATGGAGATATATATAAAGAATGTACAAAAGTAATGACATAATTTTTAAATATATAGAGGAAGAATCTAAGAGACAAGTAGAAGGTATTGAATTAATAGCTTCTGAAAACTATGTTAGTGAGGATGTCCTTAAAGCAATGGGGAGTATTCTTACAAACAAATATTCAGAAGGATATGCAGATAAGAGATATTACGGTGGTAATAAGTATATAGATGAGATTGAAAAGGAGTGTATATCAAGAGTTAAAGAAGTATTTAAAGCAGAGCATGTAAATGTACAACCTTACTCTGGTTCTCCTGCTAATCTTGCAGTTCACTTAGCATTCTTAAATCCAGGAGATAAGACAATGGGTATGGATTTATCTGCAGGTGGTCATTTAACACACGGTTTTAAGGTGTCAATTAGTGGTAAATATTTTGATTCAGTTTCATATGGTGTGAATGAGGATGGATATATAGACTATGAAAATGTTAGGAAGATAGCATTGGAACACAGACCCAAATTAATATGGAGTGGGTTTAGTGCATATTCAAGAGTTATTGATTGGAATGAATTTAGAAAGATAGCGGATGAGGTAGGTGCAATACTTGTCGCAGACATATCCCATGTTGCAGGTCTAGTTGCAGTTGGTGAGTATCCATCTCCAGTTGGTATTGCAGATGTAGTTACAACGACAACTCATAAAACTTTGAGAGGACCAAGAGGAGCCATCATTATGTGCAAAGAGGAATATGGAGAGGTAATAGACAAAGCTGTGTTTCCTGGGCTCCAAGGAGGTCCACACAACCATACTACAGCAGCGATAGCAGTAGCTATGAATGAAGTTCTAAGTGATGAGTTCAAAGAATATGCTAAACAGATAAAGAAGAATGCAAAAGTATTTAGTGAAGAATTAATAAAAATGGGATACAAGGTAATATCTGGTGGTACTGATAACCATTTGTTCCTTGTTGATACAGTAGGTAGTGTTGGGAAAAGTGGTAAAGAGGTATCTGATATTTTGGAAAGTGTAAACATCACTGTTAACAAAAATAGTATTCCAAATGATCAAAGAAAACCTTGGGATCCATCAGGTATTAGAATCGGTACTCCAGCAATAACAACGAGAGGAATGACAGAAAAAGATATGATATACATTGCTTCAATAATAGATAATGCATTAAAAGATAGTTCAGAGAAAAATATTGACTCTCTTCGAGAATCTGTTAAACAGTTCACTAAAAAATTTCCAATACCAGGGCTTGGTATTTAATACAGATAAATTTAACAACTACTAGTACATGAAAGGAACCTTTAGAAAAGATTTACAGATAGCGAGTATTAGATCAGAATCTCTTTGGAATAAGTTTAAGGTTCATACATTACTTCAAAATCCTTCACAAAAACAGCCCTCTATCAATGCATATTTAGGGGCTAGGTATAGTAGGTCATCTGACTCTATTGTAGATATTGCAAAGGAAATAATTGATAACAATACAGATGCAGCAGAGAGACTAGAGAATATATTTCATGGATATGGTCATAAATCTGTAGGGGATATGGCAGAACTTTTTGTTTGTATAGAGAATATTCCAATGTTTACAGCAATGAAAACCTTTTACATGAATTCCGTTATCTCTGGTCAAGAGAGATCTACAAGGTATCAAAATTTCGAGACTCCTGAATTTATTAAAATTCCTCAAGATCTTTGTAGTGATATACATATTAGACAGGAGTATGAAAGGATAATGTTAAAACAAATGAAAGACTATAGAGATTTACTTAAGAAAACAAAGATAGCTTTAAAGGAGTATTTCAAGATAAATGAAGAGAGTAGAGATGAAAAATCTGCATGGCAATCTAGAAGTTTTGATACAGCAAGATATCTTTTACCATATGGTTTACAAACAAGTATGGCTGCAGTTATGTCAGCTAGGAATTGGTCTGAATTAATATCATATTTTAATGCTAACGATTCTGTTGTAGATAATGAAGTTGCAAAACTTCTAATTAATTTACTTGGGGATTCAAAAATAAGTATACCAGGATATATTAGAGAAGCAGATGGTTTATTAAGACATACAGATGCTAATTGTTGTAGAAGAAATTCTACAAAAGAAGTTTTAGAGTATCTCAAGGAGAGAGTATCTGTACAAAAGAAATATATAAACAGGGGGTGTGAACAAGATTCATGTGCCGTTAGTTACAATGGTAATATCGTTGAGGACTTAATGACCCATTATGAACTTTTACTTAACCCATTGGGTAGTAAAGATGAGTTAGAGTTTGATCATGATGATGAAAGAATATTAGGAGAAAAGATATTTGAAAATCACAATCATCACAACTTGTTGGGTAATATTGGACAGTCTGGATCTACAAAGATAGAGGGTATGGCATCTTTAGGAACTTTAAAAGATTTAAATAGACATAGGAGTTTTGAAAGATTTATTCCTCTATTCCATGATGATTCTGATATTGATAATGAATTGGATAGGGATAGTGTAGATTGTTTCTTTTTGTGTAACTATTTAGAAATAAAAGAATTAGAATCATTGAGAAAAGATTATGAAAAATCTCTAATAGAAACATATGATAAAATTAAGAATTGGAGAAGGGTGTCTTCCCAATTTATGTCAGATGAAGTATCAAGGGAGTACACTAGGTACCTATTGCCACATGCCCATTCTACCAAATATTGTTTCTATGCTTCTTTTGATGATTTACAATATACAATAAACCTTAGAGTTAAGAGAGGTGGTCATATATCGTATAGGGTACTTGTATATAAATGGTTAGAGTTACTAAGCGAACTAGATGGTATATGGTATCCTTTACTTAAGAGTATTGAAAAACCAGATTTTAAATCTAAAGAACAATTTGTAGATAGAAGTTAATATTTAAATATAAAGATATGATACTTGCAGATAAGAGCATTAAAGAAAAATTAAAAAGTGGAGAGATTAGTATAGAGCCATTTTCTGAAGAGTTTGTTCAACCTGCCTCATATGATTTACATTTAGATAAAAATATATTGGTCTTTAATATGAATGATCATAAGGTAATAGATGTAAAGAAACCTGTTGAGAATTTAATGTTAAAAATTGAGATTGATGATAAAGAGGGGTACACTCTTAAACCAGGTGAGTTTGTATTAGCTAATGTGACAGAGATAACAGGTGTAGATTCTAAACATGTAGGTAGATTAGAGGGTAAAAGCTCACTTGCTAGAATGGGATTGATAATACATGCAACTGCGGGTTTTCTGGATCCAGGTAATAAATTAAGACTGACGTTAGAAATTGCCAACCTTTCACCATTACCAATAAGGATATATGCAGGTATGAAGATAGCACAATTAGCATTTGAACAGTTGGATAGAAATTGTGAAAGGCCATATGGTAGTTCTGGTCTTAATAGTAAATATAAGGGTGATATGACTGTACAGGCTAGTAAGATGTATAAGAATTTTTAAGTTGATATAATACCACTATGTTTGAAGATATAAGGAAAGAGTTCCCAATATTAAAAAATTCTTTATTTGGAAAGAAGTTTGTATATTTAGATAATGCTGCTACTACACAGAAACCTCAATCAGTTATTGATAGATTTACGCAGTATTACAGTAAGGAGAATGCTAATATTCATAGGGGTCCGTATGAACTTTCAATAAATGCGACTCAACTATGGGAACAAGCACATGAGAGTGTAGCTTCTTTCATCAATGCAGATTCATATAAAGAGATAATATTTGTTCGTAATAGTACAGAGGGTTTAAATTTCTTAGTTAATACTTTTGGTAGAGAGTTACTTTCGGATGGTGATATAGTTGTAATCAGTGAGATGGAACATCATAGTAATATTGTTTCTTGGATGTTACTTCAAAAACAGATTAATTTTAAATTAAAATATATTCCTGTTAAGGATGATCTTACATTAGATATTGATTGGTTAAAGGATCTTGTTAAGAAGAACGGTAAAAAGGTAAAGATAGTTTCTGTTGTACATATTTCTAATGTGTTGGGTATTAAAAATGATGTTGAGGAGATATTTAAGATAGCAAAGAGTGTAGATGCATTTACTATTTTGGATGCAGCTCAAAGTATTGCTAGATGTGAGGTGAATGTAAAAAAGATTGGGTGTGATGCATTAGTATTTTCAGGTCACAAGGTATATGGTCCAACGGGTAGTGGGGCAATATATTGTAAGTTAGAATATTTAGAGAAATTAACACCTTGGATGGGTGGCGGAGAGATGATATCAAAGGTTTCTAAGGATGGTTTTGAATATAACGATTTACCTTGGAAGTTTGAAGCAGGTACTCCAGATATTGGTGGTGGTATAGTACTTGGTTCTGCAATTGAATGGTTAAAAAATACTGTAGAGAATGTAGGTGGTTGGGATGTAATCATTAATCATGAACAGGGTTTAATTGGGTATCTATTAAATCAGTTTAATGGAATAGAGTGGTTTAAACATTTTGGTCCAAACGATATATCGTTAAAATATGGAGTGGTAGCTTTTAATATAGAGGGATTTACATTTAGGGGTTGTAAGAATGTGTTAAATATTGAAACTAGTAGAGATGGTAATGGTATCAGTGAGTTTTTAAATATTAGTGGTGTAGCTTTTAGAGAAGGATATCATTGTGCAGAACCATTGCATGATAAATTCTGTATAGGTCCTACTTTAAGGTTTAGTTTAGGTATATATAATAACGAAGAGGATATTAAATATGCTACTAATATTCTAAAGCAGGCTGTACTACGAGGATTATCCTAATTATCCAATCGTGTTATGGGTCAAGAAAATAATGACCTTTTATGATATATTTTGTTATGGATTTAAATACTGCTCGGAGTAATACTCCAATTGATCAACAACAAAATATTTCTAAGGATATTCTTTCTGAGATAATTGAATTACAAAATAAGTTATCTTCGTCTAATTCCCCTATTGAATTAAAAGAAGAGACTATGAGAGCTATTCAGAGGTTGGAAAGAATGGCTAAATGGGGTAACTATAGTACTGAGTTTGAGGGTGTAGATAAGTATGTAGATTGGGTTACAAGAATTCCTTGGGGTAATTTAACTGAAGATAATTTGAATATACAGAATGCTAAACAGGTATTAGATTCAACTCATTATGGTATGGAAACTGTAAAGAATTTAATACTTGATTACCTTGCTGTAATGCAATTAAGAAAATTAAGAGGGTATAAAGAGGCGAGTGATGGTACTGCTAAAGCACCTGTTTTACTTTTTGTTGGTTTACAGGGTGTGGGTAAAACATCTATAGCTAAATCTATTGCTGATTCAATGGGTAGAAAATTCGCAAGGATTTCACTTGGAGCAGTAGGTGATGTTAGAACTTTAAGGGGTGTACCAAGACATGAGATTGATTCTGAACCAGGTCAGGTTATTAAAGCATTAATTCGTACTCAGAGTATGAACCCTGTTATTTTAATAGATGAGATAGAGAAAGCTAGTAGTAATGGAGGTTTGTTAAATGATGTTATGGCTGCACTTTTAGAAGTATTAGATCCAGAACAAAATAGCGCATTTATAGATCACTATATTGATCATCCTGTAGATTTATCTAATGTGTTTTTTATATGTACTGCAAATAACTTAGGTGGGTTATCTGCTGCGTTACTAGATAGAATGGAAGTTATTCGTTTTACTAGTTACTCTGATGAAGAAAAAGCAGTTATTGCAAAGTCATATATATTACCAAGAGTCCTTGCAAATATTGGCCTAACTACAAATCATATCCAAATAGCAGAGAGTGTTTGGCCATTGCTCATTCGTCCTGTTGGTTTTGATGCTGGTATTCGTCAACTAGAAAGAAATATTTCTACATTAGCAAGAAGTGCTGCTAGAAAGATAATGGGGGGACAACCACTACCTATTGTAATAACTCCGGAAAATGTTAAAGAGTATGTCCTTCCAGATCAGGGACCACTAAGTTAAACTCCTTTAAATGGGTTGTTAAGTTTTAAAGCATCCATTGCTCTTGTTAATCCTGTACTATTTTTCTGCTTATTTCTCTTTGGTACTACCTTGTTTGTTTTATAGTCGTTTGCTTTAAACTGCTTTAAATCAGTCCCAGTTATTACATACTTTGTTATTGTGTTACCACTGTTTTGGTTGTTGTCCATCATCATCTCCTATTATTCCCTGAGGTGTTATATGAGTCCTTCCTTTTTGAATCTCTTCTCTCTCTTTTATAACTTGTCCTGGGATTGTACCCTCTTCAATTATTTCTTTAAATGTTTTTTGAGAATCATATTTTTTGGGGTTTAGCATCTGTTCTTGTTCTTCTAACCTCTTAGCTAATTCTTTTTGATATTGAGCTCTCTCTTCCTCAATTGTTTGTATATCTCCCTGCCTTCTTTCAACGGCCCTTTCAATCAAATCATTTTGTTTTGATATGTCTGTACTACTTGTACTTACTGGTTGTTGAGATGCTGGGGGTTCAAATATTTCAGCTAACTCTTTAATACTTCGTGTATCTGTTTCTCCCATATGTAATTTTTTTTCTTCAAGCTCTCTTGGATCTGAAGTTATCAATTCATGTTCTGATTGACTGGAGAGTACTTGTATTCCTACATGGTTAGCTCCTGCGAAGAATAGACCTTGCCCTTTATCACAGTTTAGTAAGAAATTTCTTTCTCCATCAGAAAGGTTGAACACTTGTTGTAGTTTCTCTAATGCAGATGGACTTTGTTTCATAAGGACTTGAATTGAGGAGTTTGAGATTATAGCTCTTCCCATATCGTTGTTCATAAAGTCAGCTACATCCTGAGTTATTGTTGTTAATCCTAAGTAATACTTTCTTGCTCTTTTGGCAATAGAGTACATAAATTTAGCAGAGTCTTCTCTTTGCATCATATACCATGCTTCATCAACTATGAGTAATCTTCTCTTCCTATCTTTTCTGATAATGGTCCATATAAAGTCGAGCATAAGATACATTGATAAAGGTTTTAATTCTTCTTGTAAATCTCTTACACTAAATACAGTAAATGGGTTATTTATTTCAAAATTAGTTGCTTCGTTAAATACTCCAGCACCACTACCAATAATGTATTTTTCCATTCTTCTTGCTAGTTCGTGTGCTTCTGTTTCGGCCATTCCTTTTAATACCTTATATAAATCTTCAAGAAGAGGTGGTTTGTTCTTTTGAGTAGTAGGATCGAATGTAATACCTTTTTCTCTATATGTTAATATTAATGCCCTATCAAGTATTGAAGATTCTATACTGGTTAATCCATCGAACATTACCTTAAAAAATCCTTGTAAGGCTAGTAATTTCATTCTTAATTCGTCATCTCCTTCTTCTGTTACACCAGATAATTCAAATGGGTTCATCTTATGTCCTTTGTCTTGAGAGAATGAGATGTAAGATCCATTTACTGCTTTTGTTAGATCCTCATACTCCCTTTCTGGGTCTACAATGATAATGCTTGTTCCTAACATTAAGCTTCTTACAGCTTCAAGTTTTACGAAGTAGCTCTTACCTGCTCCTGATTTTGCAAATACAACAGCATTTGCATTCTCTAGTTCAAATCTATCAAATATGATTAAACTCTTGTTGTGCATATTTATCCCGTACATTATTCCATGATCCATTGTTAACTCTGATGTAACGAATGGGAATGTAGTAGCAAGAGAGGTAGTATCCATGTTTCTAGTTATATATAGCTTGTCTAACCCTAATGGTTGGGTACTGATAAAGGCTTGTTCTTGTTGTAATGATGCTGGTTTTGCAACAACACTAATTGCAGCGAGAGTAGAGGTTACATTACGACTATATTTTTCTAACAACTCTTTGGTTGGTGCATATATAGTTACATACATTGCAAAGTGAAAAAACTTTTCTGTTCCTTCCGCTATTGAATCTTGTAATTGTTGAGCATCTGAAAGTGCAACTTTGAGAGAAGGGTCTACTACTTTTCTTTCTTCCATTTGACCATATACAGTTGCTTCCATTTCCCCTATCTTCCTTTTTAATTTTTCTAATATTGTTTTAGAATCTACAGGGTAGTAGAAGGTACTAATTCTTAGTGAATGCTCAAAATTAATAATAGGGGATAGCCAGTTTGGTCCTACAAATCTAGGATATCCGCTAATGAAGAATGTTCTAGAGAAGTAATCACCCATTTGTAGAGTATTAAAGTCAACCTCTATATCTATTGGAGCTATTATATCTTGTGTTGTAAGTCCATCAAACTTCCCAATCCTTGGTTCCTTGTTAATTGCATATTCAGAACTTTTAATTGGTTTAAGATTATCAAATAGCTTAAAGAGTGGGTTTACTTTTTTCTTTTTGCTCTCTTCATCGTTATATCTCTCCTTGTCAAATTTTGCTTGATCTTGGTTAGAATCCATCTCTTTTTTTAGATCTTCTTGGAAAGTAGTAAACTTGTTTGTTACAAGCTTTTCCTTCTTCTCATTCAACATTTCCATAGTTTTTGAGGTATATTTATTGTTGTCCATTTTCGTTCTTTGGTATCTCTTCATCTGGATTATATATTGTGTATAGCTCTGTAATTAGTTCTTTGGTTGTAAGTTGGTGTCCAAATAGACCCATTCTACCTAATTGTTTTAATATATGGTCTCTTTTGGGGTATAGGAATATCTTAGCTTTTTCTAATAATTGATCTTGTTTCATTTGTACCTGTTTTTCAAGTTCTTCTCTATTCTTTTTTGCTTGTAACATATTAGACATTGGAATTTCTCCTGCCGGATTAAAAGGTATTATAATGAAGAAGTTTTTATCTAAAACATCATTTTGTACAATTAGATTTTGTATAAATTCAGTATATATCTGTAACTGTTTTTTTAATCCTTCAGACATACTGTCATTTTCCTGTTGTTTAAGATAGTCTACATAGTTTGAAATATCTATTCTTCTAGTTCTAATCATTATTTGAATATGGAAGCTTAGGGAGTTGAGTAGCCCTGCAAATGCATATATTTTCCCATCTTGCTCATACTCTGCTAACAAATCAAAATTTATCGCAGATGTTTGTATTACTAGTGCAACACTGCCACTTTTTGTAATGATTAAATCATCCAGTATCTCATTAACTTCGAGATGATCCTGAGTAGATGATATTGTTCTTGCTCTTGCATTTGTATCCATTATTTAAGTGTAATCCTTAATGGTAATTTATTAAAATCTTTATTAACAACTATTCTTAAACTAGGTGTTGTAGTTGGTACTCCTTCAAACTCTATAATGTAAACACCTTCTGGGTATACTTTATTTGTAAGGAAATATCCATTTGGGCCAGTTTTATTTGCATACAGAATTTTACCATTTATATCTTTTAGATATGTGTTTATATCTGAGAGTGGTTGGTTATCTTTAGTACAGAGCCATATATTAATGTTACCTGGTAGTTTGTCCACACTCTTAATTGAGAATTGGTATTTAGATATATTCTCTTCTGATATTGTTATTATATTCTCTGTATTCTCAACAGGTTTACTACTTTGTACTTGTTCTATATCCACCAGTTTTTTTTCTGAAAGGATGTCATCTCCCGGATTCTCATCAAAATCATCTATCTTTTGTACTGGTGGAATTTCAGATGCACCTATGATTTTAGGTTTATTCAATTCCTCTCCTGTTGTTAATTCAGGCTTTATTCTTTCGTCCTTTAGTTTGTCATTTAACCATACTCTTTGTGTAGGTCTATTTATTGCAGTAAAGAAGTTCGCAATTGCTTTATCTGCAGGTTGATCATTGATAGGGACAAGTGCAAAGAATGTTCCTAATCCCGCAAATATTACGAATATTGGTATACCAATTACTCCTGGTATATCACCTCTTGATGTTAGATAGAGGAATATTCCTCCAATACTTACTCCTGTAGCTAAGTATGCAAACTCTTTTAAAGTAAACTTTGTAAAAAGTTTGAACTCTACATCCAAGACATTTTGTGGTATGGGATGTTGTCTCATGATTCACAAATAGTTTACCAGAATTATGTAAAATAGTGGAGAGAATATCCTCTATTGTCCATTTAGGTGTATAAGTTGTGAATCCTTAAGTATTTCTTTAGGTAATGTTTTATAATCTATTACTGTAATAAAGGTTTGTTGTTTATCAAGTATCTTCTTTTCAAATATTTTTTTAGTGTTGTATATATCTAATTCAGAAGCTATATCATCAAGTAAAAGGACAGGGTAGTGTGATGTTTTATTAAATACAGTATCCTGAGTTTGAAATATTAATTCTCCAATTGCCAATCTTTTTTCACCTCTTGATCCAAATTTATGAATATCTCTATCTTTTGATATACTCCAATCATCCCTATGTGGTCCTATATTTGTATATCCTGTTGCAATATCTCTCCTTTTACTTTTTTCTAAATCTTGTTCAATACTTTCTTGAAGATACTCTGTATTTCCTAGCTTCCTTTTATCAAATGTAAATCCTGTTTTATACTTTACCTCGTATCCTTTATGTGAGAGTTCTTTTGTTAGAGATATCCTATTTTGTGTTATATATGCAGATGTTAATGAAAAATGTTTGCTCCAGAAATTAAGTTGAGGATCATTTATTGCTATTATTCCTTGCTCATAGAAGAGTTTAGACAATCTCTTTAGATATGCATTCCTTTGTCTAAGTATTTTTCTAAAATCTTTTAGTAATGTCTCATACTCATAGTTATATTTTTGTATCGTATCATCTAAGAAATCTCTCCTTTGAGAGGAAGATATCATAAGTAGTTCTATTTTTTCTGGATTGAATATTGTTGCTGATCTATTCTCAAAAAATGTTTTAGATTTTACACTCTTACCTTCTATTTTTAATATTCTACTATTCGTATCTTTAAAATATACATATGATTTATTATCTTCAATACTTTCTATACGTGTATGTATTTGTTTGTTCTGTTCGTCATTTATATATTCATCCGTTGGTGCCCATGGAGATTTACCATTGGCTAAAAGATAGATTGCTTCTAGTACAGAGCTTTTTCCTTGTGCATTACTACCGTAGAAGATAGTAATGTTTTTATCAAATTCAAATGTTCGGTCTGTGAATTTCCTAAAGTTTTTTAATATGAGTTTTTGTATCATTATGTCTTAAGTATACTTAAGAATGCTTCTTGAGGGATATTAACTTGACCAATCATCTTTAATCTTTTCTTCCCCTTTTTCTGTTTTTCTAAAAGTTTTAATCTTCTAGTATAGTCACCACCATATAGTTTGGCTGTTACATCTTTTCTAAATGCTTTTACATCTTCTCTTGCTATTATTTTTGCTCCTATTGATGCTTGAAGAGGAATAGGGAATTGTTGTCTTGGTATTTCCTCTTTCATTACCTCGAGCAATTTAGCAGCTTTACCTCTTGCGAGATCTTTTGTTTCTAGGAAACTTAATGCAGGTATTTCTTCATGGTTAACAAGTACAGCTACTTTTACTAATTCTACTGGAAAGAAATCTATGAGTTCATATTCCATTGAAGCATATCCACTAGATTTGTTTTTTAATTGATCAAAGAAATTAGATACTAAAGAGGCTAGTGGGATATCATATTCTAAGATTATATATTGATCCTTTAATTGTATATCTCCAGATGGTGATGTTAAATATTTAGTATCTACATATTGTCCTCTTTTATTTTGGCATAACTCCATTATTATTCCCATATATCTATCAGGAGTCATCATTTTTAATCGAACCCACGGTTCAAATATTTCTGATATTTCAGATGGATCTGGTAATTCTTGAGGAGTTTGTATTGTTATCTTACTTCCATCTGTCTTTGTAACTTTGTACTCTACTGTTGGTGCTGTAATTATTAATTCAACATTGTATTCTCTCTCTAATCTTTCTTGAATTATTTCCATATGTAGTAAACCTAAGAAACCACATCTAAAGCCTGTTCCCAAAAGACTAGATCTTTGATCAGAGAATGTTAAAGATGCATCATTCATGCTTAATTTGTTTAATCCTATCTTTAAGGGTTCATATTGATCTGTAGTAGTAGGAAAAAATGTAGCAAATACATTCGGTTTTGGAGTTTTGTATCCTTCTAATGGAGGTGTGTCTTTTGAATCTGAGATAGTGTCTCCTACTGTAAAGAAGCTTATTTCTTTTAATCCTGTTGCAATATATCCTACTTCTCCTGTATTTAATTCTGTTGTTTCTTCTAAATCTGGTGTAAAGATTCCTACCTCTGTTGGTTTGAATACTTCACCTTTTTGAAGTATGTAAAGCTCTATTGATTTTCCTGGTATATATTTGACCTTACCATCAAATATTCTTACTGCAACAACTACACCTCTATGCTCATCATAGAAGGAATCAAATATTAATGCTTTAAGAGTGTTATCCATATCACCCTTTGGAGCAGGGCAGTATTCAATGATTGCATCTAGTAATTGTTCTACACCTTCTCCTGTTTTACCAGATACCTTAATTATGTCTTCTTTGTTAAATCCTAGTAATTGGGTTAACTCATCTTCTCTAGCTTTAATATCTACATTTGGTAAATCAATTTTGTTAATTACAGGTATTAATGTTAAACCTAAATCTAATGCTTTTTGAGTTGTTGAAATAGTTTGTGCTTGAACACCCTGTGATGCATCTACAAGGAGTATTGCACATTCACATGCAGCTAATGATCTTGATACTTCATATGAGAAATCCACATGTCCTGGTGTGTCTATGAGGTTTAATTCATATCCTTTCCATATCATTCTACAAGCTTGTAGTTTAATGGTGATTCCTTTCTCTTGTTCTAAATCCAATCTATCTAATATCCTTGATTCTCTTTTATCCCTAGATATATCTATATGAGCAGCTTCTAACATCCTATCTGCTAATGTAGATTTACCATGGTCTATATGTGCAATTATTGAGAAATTGCGTATTTTATTTAGATTGCTGTTACCCATATATATTGAATACAGGGTAATTATATTACATTTCTAATGAGAAACTAAGCGTTAAAATGAAAGCTCTTTAATATTTAGCTGGAAGTCTTCTTCGAATTGTACATCAGAAAAGGTTTCTACAGCTAAGAATATGATATATTTTTGACCTGGTATTAATGTTATTTTATGTGATGTAACATCACCGTTTGGAGCTTGTAATCTATATACTTGGTCACTAATAATCATAGTTATATCGGAACCTGTAGGTAATTGAGTACCTCCATATATTTCAACAATGGTTTCTTGAGCTTTATTATTTATGATTTCTATTATTGGTTTAGAGTATCTATCTGATTCTCTTCTTGTAAGGATTGTCTTGTATGTATACTGTCCATCAACTTCATCTATTTTCTCTTGTGAGAATATTTGATGTGTTCCTCCAACAATATTTACTTTCAATTCTGCTTTATTACCAACACCTAACACATTTATATTGTTAAGTGCTTTTGTAATTGGTTGTAAATTCATTACAGTTATTGTTGGGAGAATGAAAAGAAGTGCAAGTAAACCAAATGCAATGGGTTCTAAGACAAAGGTGGCAAATTTTTTAAATTTTTCTGTTCTCATTCTAGTAATACTTCTTACTATCAGGATATACTTTATTTGTTTCAACTTCAAATGTCTTCAGTGCTCCCAAGCCAGTTATGAATGATATACCACCTGCTAATATTGCTATCCATGAATATGTATCATTTTGTATTCCATTTCTTATCACTAATGCTGATGCTATCCAAAGGAATGCACACCAAATGAAGATCTTAAGGAATGATGTATCATCTTTTGTTATCCATTTAAGCATATTAAACTCTGCTACTTTTACAATTGTTTTTGGATTATTGGATGCTGATTGGAATATTGCAGTTTTGATGATTAGATACATAGTTGGTACTGCTAAAGAGAGTAGCATTATTAAATCAGACATTGAGTTTACAAATTGTGTAACCTCTCTATCTTGAAAATATATTTGTGTTGAGAAAATACCGTTTATATCATTACCTATTTGTAACGAAAAACCGTATATTGCACTTACTACAAAAACCCCAAGTGATTTACCAGCAATCATTGTTATTGCAGGAACTATGGTGTTCTTAAGCGCCCTTTTTAGTATCTTTGACATTATTTATGGACAGTTTGTTAAGTTGAATTGCAAGTCTAGATCTTTTGCGGCTTGCTCTACCTTTGTTTATAACATGTTTCTTAGATGCTTTGTCAAGAACTTTGAAAGTTTGTTTTAAAGATTTCTCAGCACCGTCCTTCTCTCCTGCAGTTATCTGATCTTGGAATCTCTTTACAGACTTCTTTATTCTTTTTCTTAATCTATCGTTATATACTGTCCTTCTCTTAGTTTGTCTAAGGTCTTTTATAGATGTTTTTAAATTTGGCATTATTACAAAAAGTGAATAAAATGATAGTGTATTCGGGTGTATTATATACATTACTTGTAGGTTTGTAAACAGAAAATTTTACTGATACACTATTTTATATGGTTCAAATAAATACAAAGAAAGTACTACTTAATATTTTGATTATTCTTATCCCATCTATTACGATTACATCATCAGTTTGAGTACCCCTTATATTACAAATATGATTTCTAATGTAGCATATGTGGGTAAAGAGTATATATTTGTACCAAGGATTGTTGGTGGAAATACGGAGAATTTGAGCGTCTCAATACAGGAGGGACCTAGTTGGATGGCAGTTGATGAAAATGGTTTTGTAGTTGGTATACCAACAATACAAGATATTGGTACATACAGAGTAATTCTAACTGTTTCAGATGGTACATTAAGTTCAGATTTAGTTGATTATGTTATTGTGGAATAGGGTAAAAAGGAATGGACCTTTAGTAGTAGGTGTACTGTTTGTACTAGTTTGTGTAGTAACGGTTTTTGTTGTAAAGGTCTCAGGTTCAGAGAGTTCTATATTTGTTGAAGGTTGTACTCCTTACAATATTGATATAAAAAGGGGAGATGAGGAGAATACTGTTAATATATCATGGAAAAGTAAAAGTAAGTGCTCAGGTTATATTGTGTATGGTACTGAGATGAAAGATTTAAGAATGGTTGGAATAGATTTGGAAAATGGTATAGAGAGTAAGAATCATACTGTTGTATTAAAATCTTTACTATCTTCTAAGATATATTATTTTTCTGTTGTTTCAGATGGTATTAGTTATGGTAAGTCTGGCTTACCAATTTCCTTTTCTATCGACTCCCTCTAGATTTTCCCCTTAATATTTTCTCTTCAAAGTACTTCTTTGGGTCTGTAACTTTATACTTTGTTAGCTCTACATCACTATATATTCTTGATTCTACTATCATACTTGATATTGTCGTTCCCTCTGGTCTTGTATATATTATCCACCCGGTTATTAATATTAATATACCTATTCCAATTCTGATGATGAAGTTATCAAATATACCAGTACTTGGAACTTCCTGTTGCTCTTCTTCTGTAATATTGTCACAATCCTGTGCAACTGTAATCATAGCTTCTGCTCTTAAAGTTGCTGGATCAAGTGGTATCTCAACAGGATTTACAATTACTTCGTTTTGATTTTGTCCTGATATTGCAGTGCTACTTGCAGTTGCCTGGAATGTAATTACTAAATTCCCTTGTGCAGGAAGACTCCACGCACTAGATGGCTGCCATACAATTTCTTGTGATTCTCCTACAGGTGTTATCGTTACCATTGACGCATCTGTTACAGTTGAACCATTCACTGTAGATGTTGCTGCTGAGTATATGAATCCAAGTGGTAACTTATCTTTAATAGAGGTAATACTGTCTGCTACATCTTTATTATTCTTTACTGTGATTGTAAACGTTGCTAAATTGCTTCCCTCAACTCTTTCTACACATGACTGAGCTGATGTCTTTGTTGTTGTGAAGTTAGACTTTTGAGCTTCTGTTATGGGTTCTTCTGTTGCTGGTTGTTGTGGTGTTACATCTGTTTGAGTGAAAATTACTTTGGTAGATGCTGATCCAATACTAATATCATCAACAAATACCTCTGTTGTAATAGTTAAATCTCCTAGATGATTATTAAGAATATCAAAGGATTGGCTTTCAAAGTTTGTGGCATCATACAAATCTAATTTGGACATTGTTATTGAACCTTTAGAGGATTCAACTGTAATTCCACTCTTAGCTGTAATAGTGGCGAATTTATCTCCAAATGAGTATTTTATCTTTACATTATTGCTAGCTAATTGCCCTACTGATATAGAGATTTGTGATACTTTTGTTTTTCCATCACTTTGTTGTTCTGTAATAGCGGACATTGTAGTTACCGTTGTTGATCCTGCCGTTTGTATATCAACAACTCTTCTACATACTATTGAATTGATTTGGTCACCTTGCAAGTCTTTGGCAGTAGCGAGCACTTCTACAGAACTTAATCCTTCAAAATTTGTTATTTTCTTTGTAATCTTATTTCCATCTGTACTATCTGGGGTAAAACTCTCTGTATTTATTTTGAACGAGTAATCAGTATACGTTGATTTATCAAATGTAGCTTCAACATTAATTTCGTCCGTAGGTTTAATTCTTCCTGTTATTATCTTTCCGTCTTGATCCTTAAGAATCATATTTTCACATCTTGTATCAGAGATACTTCTAACGGTACAACTTTTATATGTTTCTTTTGCAGTAGTACTATTTAGTAAATTATCAGCTACTTGGTTTATGTCACATGTAGCATTACATGTTTGATCTGAATCTACTGTATTGATATTGAAAAGAAATGCTCTCTTAGGATCACCACACTCATTTACAACCGCTGGATCTATCATGTAACAGCCACAAGTTATTTTATTAAGTTCTTCTTCTTGGCTTTGTTTATCATTTAGTGCATAGAAGTAGACTACAGCTCCAACAAGAGCAAGTAATAGTATGATTCCTACTATAACTAGGGCTTTGAGGGCTTTTTTAGTATTTCTACTCTGTCTATCCATGTAAAGGCAGTTTTAGCTATGTTAAAAAATATGTTTTCTTAATAGAGTTTATGAGAATATCAGTAGTAATGTCAACAAGATATTTATGTGGTTGTACAAAAGAGAGTAAGCCCCAATTTGGGTTCTATTCTTCCAGTTTTGATTTCATAGTCTAGATTACATAACTTATGATACTTATTTACTATCTTTTCCCATGAATATTTTTCACTTGCATCTAAAAGAGGTTTTACTGTAAATGGTGGTACTTTAAGAATAGAGGCTATTTGTTGAAAAGAGGTATGTTTATCAGTTAAATGTTTTGTCATTGTTATCAATTTCATATTTCTTGCAATCATTGAGAATATGAAATTAGGATCTACTTTTTGATTTAAGATTTTTTCTAGTACCTTGAGTGGTTTACCATTTTGAATATTCATCTCATCAAGTAATTTCCAGATATCTTCTTCTAATGTATCTGGTGCAATCTCTCTTACATCTTCACTTGTAATGAGTTCTTTTCCTAGAAGTTTTAATTTTCTTAGATTGTTTTCAAACCTTTCGGTATCAAAGTTTGAGTACTGTATTAGTAAATTAATAGCATCTGTTTCCAACTGTATATTATTCTTTTTAACTATTTCTTTTGCCCAAGTTATGAATGTTCTTTTATTTAGCTTATCGTATTCTTCAAGAAGATTTTTAGTTTTAAAATATTTAACATATTTAGTAACAGCACTAACTTTTTGATCTTCCCATATTATTATGTTGTCTGTACTATTTCTTTCTAAATATTCAAGTAAAAATGGTATTAATTGCTCTTTGTCCTTATTTCTATATATTCTTTTTAGAAATATTAATCTAGAGGAATTAAAAAGAGAGGAGGATGTTAGGATATCAGATATTTTAGAGCTATCTGTCTTATCTCCATCTATCAGAATATATTCAGAATTAGTTTCTTTCCTTAATTGATTAACCAATTCTTTAGCATGGCTTAAAGAAATATATGTATCATTACCTATGTATAGCTTGAACATTTTTTTAATTTGTACTTTCTTGTATATCTTGTACTACTATTGGTTCTTTACCAAGTAGTATTGAAATATCTTCTCTATTTAATTTGGTAGTTATGTATTCAGGTTTTAATATGTTTTCAGTTTTAAGATATTTGGAGAGTTGATTAACTGAATATTCAAACTCTGCATCCTTATTTGAGAATACATGTATACCCTCTTTATCACTGTAAAGAGTTTGTTTGTATACAATGTTTAGATATTTAAAATGAAGCTTCAATTCCTTTGTTTTCTCTGATGCTTCTTTACTCCCCAATCCTGCATTGTAAACATATATGGAGGGGTTCTCTGAGTAGAGTTTTGGATTAGCTAGTACTAAATCTAGATATTCATGAATATTGTCATATTTTCCTAATCCTGCTATAGGGGCAATTGAGTAAGCTACTGTTGGTTGTACGGCAATGAGTGATTTATTTCCTGCCATTGGATCAAGCACAAATGAGTAACTTTCCGAGGTAGAGTCCTTTAATTCTTTTAAGATATTAACCCCAGCTTCTATATCGTCTAGTGTGAATTCGGATATCTTAATATTATCCTGTATTGCTGTAATCATACCCATTATTTTAGTTGGATTGAGCAAAGTTTCAGATGTAAGTATCACATCTTTTAATGCTGTTAATACCTTTTGTTGTCTTCTTGCTCTAGCATAGTCTGACCCCTCACCATTTTGTTGGGAGTGTCTTGACCTTGAATACTTAAGTGCAGTATCTCCATCCATTAACTGTGGTCCGCTAGTAAATGAAACTTTTTGATAGCCATTTCCAAGTGGATATTTATAATCAGTAAAACTATTTTCAACATTTACATATATTCCACCTACAGAATCAATTAGATCTACAAAGCCTTTAAAATCTATCATTGCATAGTATTGTATTTCCATACCAGTAACACCCTCTACAA
Source organism: candidate division WS6 bacterium GW2011_GWE2_33_157 (assembly GCA_000989675.1). Classification (GTDB taxonomy): domain Bacteria; phylum Patescibacteriota; class Dojkabacteria; order SC72; family SC72; genus UBA12044. The sequence goes on along the minus strand of LBOT01000005.1, from coordinate 27,376 downwards.
CTCTTTGTAATTGAGGAAGACCAGATCCCTCTTTCTTTTGTTCATTTACTGCATATGACGAATTTATCTTGTTAAACCAGTATTTATCTGGATTTACTTGAGCTTCAAAATCTCTTGGTATAGAAACCATTACTATGTTTTTTGTTTCATAGTTATATGAGGCTACTATTAAAACATCTGTATTAAGTAATTTTGTTTTTTCTCTAGTATCTATTCCTACTAAGAGAACATTTGTAAATTTACCAGTACTATCCTTCTTAAGTTCTGGTTCCTTTGGTTTTTCTATTAACTGACCTGGATCAAAGTTAAAACCGATATCTTTTGTAATTTTGTAACCTTTATATGCAGAGTAAATACCTACTCCTAGTGCTGATATGAGAAGTAGGGTAAGTACAATGGATATCCATTTTCGTTTTTTACTTTTTGGTTTTCCTTCCATATTTTGTTTAAAGGGTTTACTCTTCTCGAGTTCCCTATCTGATATGTTTAAAGATACTTCCATTGGGCAGAGTTAAGTAATTTATCTAAGGTATGTTTGTATATTTCTGTTATGTTCACTTAGAGTTTCTGCAAAATATACATTGCCTTCTGTGTCATGAATGTAGTAGTAGTAATTATTAGGTTTTGGATTCCTAGTAGCATTGATAGAAGATAGGCCTGGATTGCATATTGGTGTTGGAGGAAGTCCTTGTACCTTGTATGTGTTGTATGGGTTGTTTTCCTCCTTGTCACTATTACTTATGACATACTTCCAATCCTTTTTAGGATATAGGAGGGTGGCATCTATTTGTAGTAACCAACCTTCTGCATACCTTCTTTTTATTATATCTGCAATTAGTGGTCTATCTTCAGAATTATATGCTTCTCTTTCAACCATACTTGCTATTATTATGTCTTGGTATGTGTCATTAATTCCTACTTTCGAAATGAATGTATCAACCAATTTTTTTAAAACATCTTTTGTTAAAGCATCTTTTGAAAATGCGTATTTGTCTGGAAATAGGAAACCTTCCAGATTACTAGTTACGTATGGGATTCCTAATGTAGAAATATATGTAGTATCTGTTGTTAAAGCGAGGAATTCTTCTTTTGAGAAATTAGCATTTCCACCTTTTACTAACTCCGTAGAAAGAATATTGGCTATCTCATCTTTTCTTAATCCTTCTGGTATTGTAACCCAAATATCTAAATCTTTAGCCTGTTGTATTGTCTCTGCTATTTCTTTAATACTTAAATTTAATGGTATTTGGTAATTACCAGCTTGTATTTTAGAAGAGAGATCATTTAACTTTAGGTAGAGCTTAAAGTAATAGACCCATTTTTCTTTTAGTATTCCTTCTTCTACTAGTTTATTAACAATTGAATCTACAGATTCTCCAGTATCAATCTCTAAAGCAACTTTTTCGGTACTATCATTATTTGGAGTTTCTATTGCAGAGTCGTAGTTTTTCTTTATTAGAAAACCTGCTACTAAAACAGTTAATAAAGCTAAGAGGAAAATTTTAGTTAAGCTTTTCATTTTGTTTTGATTCAGAATTTAGAAAATCTTGTAAAAATACTGTAGCTGCTATCATATCAATTTTATTCTTGGAAGATCTACTGTTTTGTCCTAAAGATAGTAACATATTTTGTGCTTGTGAGGTAGAATAACTTTCGTCTTGAAATATTATTGGTAAATCAGTAATTTTTGAGAGTTCGTCTGTAAATTTCTGTATTTTCTTTGATGTTCTTTTATATATTTCTTCAAATTCTTGAGGTTTACCAATAAGTATTGTTTTAACTTTATAATCTTCTATTATTTTTAATATAGAGTTTAAAACATTCTCTATTCCTCTATTTTTAGTTACCTCTAATACCTCTAAGGGAGATGCAATTATTCCTTTACTGTCTGATATTGCTAATCCGAATCTTTTATCTCCATAGTCTATTGCTAGTATTGGTTTTTCTGTTTGCATATTATTCTAGTATTCCCTTTATTCGTTTTATTCCAGATCCAACACTTTCCTGTTTTGTAATTTTAAACTTTCCTAATTCTGAAGTATTAGATACATGTGGTCCATTACAAATTTCAGTAGAAAATGGATTTGTTAAATCACCAATTGTATATATTTTTACTGTATCACCATACTTTTCTTCAAATGCAGCAAAGGGAACTAACTTAAGAGCTTCTTCTTTTGATACTTCTTTGTAAGTTATTCCCAATTTATCTCCAATTGCCTTATTAACAATATTCTCTATTTCTAATATCTGTTCATCTGTTAGTTTATTGTCATATGGGAAATCTAATCTCAGTCTCTCTGAGGTAATATTACTCCCTTTTTGATATACACTGTCCCCTAACACTTTCCTTAATGCAGAGAGGAGTAGGTGAGTTGTAGTGTGATATTTAGTAGACATCTCAGATGTATCAGCTAGCCCTCCTTTGAATAGACCAGCAGAAGATGTTCTAGATTTTTCTTGATGTAATTCTTGTGATTTATTAAATCCTTCAGGGTTAGTTATTTGTATATCTCTTTCTTTAAGAATCTCTTGGGTTACCTCTTTTGGTAATCCGTATGTTTCATACATTTTAAATATCTCTTCACCTGTTATTTCATTTCTCCTTAGTATAATTTTGTCTAATTCTTTTAAACCATATCCAAGAGTGTTGTTAAATTTCTTCTCTTCTTCCGTTAAGGTGTTCAATATTAGCCCTTTCTTTTCAAAGAGTTTTGGCCATATGTCTTCAAATTGGTTAATACAAATTTCTCCTATTAATCCTGTAAAATCTCCCTCTATTCCTAATTTTCTTGCATGTCTCATTGCCCTCCTTATTACCCTTCTTAGAACATATCCCTGTTGCGTATTAGAAGGTGTTACACCATCCATAATCATCCATGTTGCTGCTTTAATATGGTCTGCGATGATTCGTTGAGAGTGTATATCACTATTTAGAGAAAGTTCTTGAACTTTCTGCAATATTGGTTTGTATATATCTATCTCAAATATACTTTCTACACCCTGACTAATCATTGCCAATCTGTCTAAACCCCCTCCGAAATCTACATTATGTCTTCCAAGTGGTAAGTATTTTCCATTTTCTAGTAGATATTCCATAAAGACATTGTTCCCTACCTCTACTAATTCTCCATCATCTGTTTTGAAAAATATTTCACTATCTGGTCCACATGGTCCTCCTGTTGGTAACCCCCACCAGTTATCTGCTCTTCCAAGTGGCATAATTCTTTCCGTTTTACCAACCTTTGCATCTATATTGTACTTAGCAAAGATTCCTTTCCATGCTTCAATTGATGTGTTATCTTGGGGTATATCTCCTTCTCCTTCGAATACAGAAGCATATATTCTATTTATATCGAACTGTAATACTTCAACAAAAAATTCTACAGTCATTTCTATAGCTTCTTTTTTGAAATAATCATTTAAAGACCAGTTTCCTAACATTTCAAATGTAGTACAGTGAGTCTTATCTCCTACCTCATCGATATCTCCTGTTCTTAGACATCTTTGTGAATTGGTTAATCTCTTTCCTTGTGGGTGTTGTTCTCCTTTTAGAAATGGTACTAGAGGAAACATTCCTGCATTTACAAAAAGTACAGATGCATCACCATCTGGAACTAACGATGCACTTGGTATTTCAATGTGATCTTTGCTTTTAAAGAAGTCTAAATATTCTTTTCTTAATTGTTCATATGTGAGATTTCTCATGTCCATGATTATACCAAAAGGAGTGAGTAAGGAGAATTATTGTTTTGTAACATTATTCTGTTTATCTTCCTCTTGCTTTAAATCTTCAATCTGTTTGCAAAGTAAGGAAAGATCATCCTCTGGTTCTGGTATATTACTGTTATCTTCTTTAGTAGGTTCTAATGCTGGTTCTGGTGCTTGGAATTTCTCCGTTACTAATTCTTTTATTTTTGGAGTTTCCTCAACAATGGGTATCTCTTGAGTACTTGGTATTGTTGGTGGTAGTGAGGGATTTATTTCATTAGAATCTTTTGGTTGGTCTTTCCACATAGCTACGATGATTATTGGAATGAAGATTGCGAGTAGTATTAACCCCAAACCTCCTCCGATGATGTATGCAGTTCTTTTTGCTAATTTATATCCGAAGATATTAAAGTTGTCCTTATCTGCGATTGTTTCATCTTCTGAGATAGTGAATATCCAATCTGTTTCTTTCTCAGTATTGTTTGAATCTTTAAATGAGAGTTCTACTTTATGTACCCCTTCGGAAAGAGCAGAGTCTGGAGTATATATTACTGTATATTCTGATTCAGATATCTTGTTGATTTTAATACTCGTTGTAATATCTTTACTATCAAGTACAACTTTTATACTACTTTCTTGTATTGTTTCCCCCACTGGTGCTACAAGGGACGCTTTTATTGTTGGTGTTGTATTTCTAATCTCATCTTTACTTGTTGGAGAGATATTTATAACTTGGGGTTCTGGTAGTATCACTTGATCATCAGGTTTCTCGTCTTCTTTAACCCTTGATATTATTATCTCTGGTGAGATACCCATACCTATAGCTTCAGGGGTTTGATTATCAATGGCTCTAACGATTATTCGATATGTTCCATCTGTAATACTTTCTAGATTTATGTTGTATGAGGTGGTTGAAGGACTAATATTTTTATCAATGGGAGTCCAACTATTTTGATTTGCTGGGTTAGAGGAAATATATATTTCGTATCTTTTAATCCCATTACTATCTATTGCATCCCATTCTATCTTTAAGGTTTTTTCTGTTGTTATTTGCACAGATTCAACAGGGTTTATCACACTTACTGTTGGTATATCATTACCCTTTGGGCTTACACTAATGACCCATGATTGAGAGGATAGGTGTTTACTATATCCATCATGTATAAATATGTTTGCTAAGTAACTACCAGGATTATTAGTTGACCCCTTTAATTTTATTGTTAATTTCCCATTTCCTCCATCTTCTATTACTGTAGTTTTTAACCATGTAGCTCCTGGGGTGAATGAGTAGGCATAGTTTATGGTATCTTTATCAGAGTCTTCAGCTACTATTGTGTACTCATATGTTATTCCTGTTTGAATATTTTGTGATGGTATTGAAGATTTTGGTAAAGTAGTGAATATTGGTTTACTATTACTTGCGATTGCTCTTACCCCTTGAACATCATATGGACTACTGATAACACATTCAAAAGTTTGTTCTCCTGCATCAGTAATACTCCCTGTCAGGTTATATGCCTTTGCAACCATTGGTGTGAAGAGGAATGATTCTGTAATCTTTTTAGGATTATCATCATATGTCTTTGTTAAAAGAGTAGTACCAATACTGTCTTGTATATTTACTGATTTAATTCCCAATATTTCTGAGAGAGCATCTACTTGTATTCTTACACTTTTATTTATTTCTAATGAGTATGGATTTACATTAGGAAATGTAATTATACATGGGTTCTCTTCACTCACTTTAATATCATCGAATGCTAAATTCCTCCAATCAAAACTTTTATCTTGTAACAGACCAAATACAAATACTGGTAGAGAAAAAAGTAACAGGAAGGTTAGTAATAGGCTTTTACCACTCTTTCTTTTTCTAGGGGCATTTCTTAACTTCATTTGACTATATATTAATGGTTATTTGTTACTTACAGCAAGTTTTTCATTTATTTGTGTTTCTATACTTTCAAGTATATTTCTACTTTCCTTATTGTTTTCTGCTACTTCGGTTATGGCAGTAGTTAGAAGATTTTCAACAAAGGTTTGTTCACCTATCTGCCATGATTTCATATATGGTGCCATTTGAGCTATAGCTTTAGTATATGTGTTTTCTGCTAACTCTGCATTCATAGATACTCTTGAGTATGGTTCTCCAAATGCACGTATCTTAGAAGAGTTAGCAAAGAGTCTTCTTTGTTGTTCTGGTTCACTTAGGAATTTTATAAATTTCCATGCTTCATTTCTGTTCTTGCTAGTTTTACTTACAGTATCACCCCAGTAGGAAGCATAGTAGACTTTCTCATTGTTTGGTAATTGGGGAAGAGGTGCTAGTCCAAACTCTATTTCTGGCGCAGACTCTAAAATTTCAAAAGCAGTCCAAGTAGTACCAAATATCATTGCTAAATCTCCGTTCATAAAGGTAGTTAAATCATTTGCAAGGTATGGTGCCCATGTTGCATTGGTTTCTTTTGTAAATGAGGTATATGTGTCAAGTGCAGAAACTGCTCTTTCAGATGTAAGATTAACTTGATTGTTTGCGTCATTCATTAAATCGGCATCATTTTGTAGGAAGAAGTACATTAATATGCTTGCTGCATTGGTAATATTTCTTGATGTCCCAATTGCAAGTCCAGATTGAGTAATTTTATCTTTATCATCTCTTTTAGTAAGTTTTTGAGCTGCATACATAAAGGAGTCCCAATCTTGTGGTGGGGTAGAGTATCCTTCCCTAGCAAGTAGTTGTTTATTGTATATGACCATTAATCCATCTATTTGTAGTGGTATTGCATATATTTCTCCATCTGTTCCTGTAAAATCTTCAATCACTGTTGGGTAAAACTCCTGTTTAAACTCTTCTTTGGAGAAGATATCTTCTGGTATTGGATAGAGATATTTTTGAAATTTTGGTAGCCATGTATTACTAATTCTTATTATATCAGGTGCTGGTTCTGATGACTTCGTAGCTTGCTCTAATCTAGCATATGTAAGAGACTCAAAATTTTTAATTGATTGTTTAGAGTAAAGTATTTTCACACCTGGGTTTTCTGCTTCGTATTTCTCAATCAGTGGATGCATAACTGCATCTGGTTCCCAAATACCCCAATACACTATCTCAATGTCTTGTGGTGTGGATTCTGGTTTAAAAGCCATTACTGCAAGCACTCCGTTTATTGCTAGAAGTATTACGGCCAATATCGAGAGGAAAATCACTTGTTTTTTCTGTTTACTATTCATCGTTTCATTGTACAAAAATTACAATCTTTCTGCTACTACTACCAATCGCTTAGTACCAACTCCAAGTGGCCAACATGTCATCAAAGTTACAATTTCCTTGTCGCCTTCTGTTTTAAGTATGGAAAAGTCTTCGGGAGATACAATTTTTTTATTTCTTACAATATATTTTAATTCGTTATCGTCTCTCCTTATACTTACACTATCACCAATATCAATATCTTCCAATTTGGTAAAGATTGTTTCAGGAAGATTATCATGTTTGTTAAAAAAACTAATAACGGCACTATGTCCATATACAAAGGAGTTACCTCCGTCCCCTGGAAGTGGAGTTCCCTTAAAGTGTGCTAGTCCATATTTTAGGTATTTGTTGTAGACCTCTTCTTCACTACTTTCTACATTAGGTGTTATCTTTATATTATTTATCCCTATCTCCTCAATAGTTATATACATATCTTTGTTGTAATTCTTGTCTACAACAACCTCTCTAGTCTTTTTTGTTGTAGGGTCGTATGAGTATGTTCCAGAGTATTCAACATTTTCAGCATTTCTTGATAGGTTTGCGAAATAGCTTTTACCGGGGTCATAGTATGCAAACTCATTAGAGATATACTGTTTGTATGACTCTGGAAGAGGATCTTTCATAAGCTTCTGTTTAAGTATTTGAAACTCACCTTGTATGTATGAGTTAGTAAGAGGTATTGCTTGGCTTAGTATTACTACTATACCAACTGTAGCAAATATCCAAGAGAGTGTTCTTTTAGTATTTATAATTTTTCTTTCGCTTTGCTTATCAATTTTGATATTTTCTTCCATTGTGATATCTTACCAAGTAAAGATTTTAATGTCATTTGTTGGCACTCTTTTAATTTGTCTGCTAAAATTATCTTCATGGACAAAAAAGATTACTATGAAATTCTTGGTGTTGCCAAGGATGCAAAAAAAGAAGATATAAAGAAAGCATACCGTAAATTGGTTAAAAAATTCCACCCTGATGTTAATAAAGAAGATGGTGCAGAAGGGAAATTTAAAGAAGTTCAGGAAGCATATGAAGTGCTTTCAGATGAATCTAAAAGACACGCATATGATCAGTATGGACACGCAGGTACTCAGGGTTTTAATCCTGGTGGTAATGGAGGATATGAGTATGGTGGAGCTCCATTTGATATGGGTGATATTTTCAGTACCTTTTTTGGTGGTAACAATAATTTTGGATTTGATTTTGGTTTTAACCAGAATCAATCAGCAAGAGAAGTTGGTGGAGAGGATTTAAGATACAGAATGAAGGTTACATTTGAGGAAGCAATGAAGGGTGGTGAGTACAGTATGCGAATGAAAAAGAATGTTAGATGTTCAAAGTGTGAGGGTAGTGGTAGTGAGAATGGTAAAAGGAAAACGTGTGATGTTTGTAATGGAACTGGAAGAGAAAGAAGAGTTCAGAATAGTTTTTTAGGACAGATTGCAGTAATGGCACAGTGTTCAAAATGTAGAGGAATTGGAACTATTCCAGAAAAAGTATGTACTGTTTGTAGTGGTACTGGTTTAGAATCAAAATCACAAGAAGTAAAGATTAGAATCCCAGCAGGGGCATATGATGGTATGGTTTTAAGATTTAGAGATGGAGGTAATGCTGGTACTGCAGGTAGTGGATTTGGAGATTTGTATGTAGAGATTGAAGTAGAACCTTCTGGTAAGTTTGATAGAAGAGGAAACGATTTGTATTCAGTTGAAAGTATTCCAGTTCATTTAGCAGTACTTGGTGGAAGTGTTGAGGTTGAAACAATTAAAGGTGAGGTAAAACTTAAAATTCCAAAAGGTACACAATCAGGAACAATATTTAAGATTAGAGGTGAGGGTTCACCAATACTTAATAGGGAGGGATCAAGAGGGGATTTGTATGTACGTATAGATGTTGAGATTCCATCAAAACTAAATAGGGAGGAAAAGGAACTTTGGGAGAAACTAAGTGCTGTCTAAGGTTTACATATACCCACTATTCTGCTATCATTACCATTGGAAAGTTATATTAAGAGAGGGTGAGGCTATGGTCTCGCCTTTTTTTTAGTATGTACAATATTATAAATTTTTTAATGAGTATTAATCATGGCAGTAACATCAGAATTGGTAGCGGCAATAAATCAGATTGCAGCAGAGAGAGGAATAGATAAAGAGAATGTATTTAAGGCTTTAGAGGCAGCTATTTTAAGTGCTGTAAAGAAAGAGAAGTATGGGAAAATTGAAAGAACAGATTGGGAAACAGAAGAGAAATTGGGTAGTAACCTATTTGTAGAAGTAGATAGGGAAACTGGAGAGTTTAAACTTTTTGCAGTAAAGGTTGTTGTTAAAAAGGTTGAAGACAAGGAAGTTGAAATAGCTTTAAGTGAAGCAGAATTAATATCTCCAAATGTTGAAGTTGGTGATAGTGTTCAAATTGAAATGCCTTCTGATGATTTAGGAAGAATTGCTACTCAGACTGCAAAGCAGGTTCTTTTACAAGAGATTAGAGAATCTGAAAAAGATGCAGTTATTAGTGAATTTAGTGATAAGGTTGGTGAAGTATATACTGCTTTAATGCAGAGGATGCAAAAGGGAGGTGCAGTAATGGAAATTGGTAAAGCTACAGCATTTATGCCACAAGAGGAACAGGTTTCAAATGAATTCTATAGAGTTGGGGAAAGATATAAGGTATTGCTTAAAAGTATTGAAGACTCACAGATATTAGTATCAAGAGCAGATCCTAAGTTTTTAATAGAGCTTTTTAAATTAGAAGTACCAGAGATAGAGTCTGGTGTCGTTGAAATTAAAGAGGTTGCTAGAGAAGCAGGCTCAAGAAGTAAGATAGCTGTAACATCACATCAAGATGGTATTGATCCAATTGGTGCATGTGTTGGTCAAAGAGGTATTCGTATTGCAAATGTAATGAATGAACTTGGTGAAGAAAAAATTGATATAATAGAGTGGGATGAGAATTTAGATAGATTTGTAGCAAATGCACTCAGCCCTGCTAAAGTTGATTCAGTAGATATTTCTGGTGATACAGCAACTGTTGTATCTCCATCAGACCAACTTTCACTAGCTATTGGTAAAGATGGACAGAATGTTAGATTAGCTTGGAAATTAACAGGTGTTAAAATTGATATTGTTGGAGCAGAGGTAGAAGAAACAGAGAAGGTTGAGGAAAAAGAGGAAGCAAAAGAGGTAAAGGAAGTCGAAGAGGAAAAGGTAGAGAAAGTAGAAGAAACAAAGAAAGATGAAGTGGAAGAGTATGCGGATAGTACAGAAGAAGATGTAGTTTCTAATAACGGAGATGAAACTAAAAGTTAAGATATTTTACAATTGGTATATATGGCTAAGGATGCTAACAAGAAAAATATGGATGTCAAAAGTCGAGTTCCCATTGTGGCAATCTTGGGTCATGTTGACCATGGTAAAACAACAATCCTAGATTACATTAGAAAGAGTAATGTTCAAAGTTGCGAAGCTGGTGGTATTACTCAAAAGATCTCTATTTTTACTGTATCTCCATCGGGAGATACTTCAAAGCAGATTACCTTTATTGATACTCCAGGACATGAAGCATTTGATTTAATGAGAAGTAGGGGTGGAGCTGTTGCTGATATTGTTTTACTCGTTGTTGCTGCAAATGATGGTGTTAAACCTCAAACTATTGAATCTATTGAAATAATAAAGAATTCAACCGTAAAACCAATTGTAGTAATAAGTAAAAGTGATTTACCAGATATAGATATTGCAAAGATAAAAAGAGATATTGTTAATAACGGTCTACTTTTAGAAGGAATGGGTGGTACTATTCCAGTAATACAAGTTTCTGCTAAAACAGGAAAAGGTATGAATGAATTACTAGATTTAATAAATCTAGTTGTAGATGTAGAAGGTTTACAAAACAGAGAGGAGCTTCCTGAGGGGGTTGCTGCTAAAGCTTTAGTTTTAGAATCTATTAAAGATCAATCGAAAGGAAATGTTTCTACATTAGTACTTACAAGCGGTGATTTATGTAAGGGCACATGGTTAGGTTACAAAAAAGAGGGGAAGATAAGTATTGAGAAGGTGAAAGGGATTATCTCAGAAGAAGGTGAGAATATTTGTGATTTACATAACGGTTGTGGTGGTAAAGTAATAGGTATCTCTGAATTAATACCACTTGGGTCTGAGGTATACATTCTTGAAGATAATGATTCTAAATTGCTTAATTCTTTATACAAAAAGGAAGAAAGTGTCGAAGAAGTTGCTCTTGCGGATGACGATTTTTTTGGTACTATGTTTAATGAGAAAAAAGAAAGTGATGGAAAATATCTCAATGTAATAATAAAAAGCTCGTCTCAAGGTTCTTTGGAAGCATTGAGACATTCATTAGGAAAATTAAAGAAAGAGGAGTTCTCTGTAAATATTGTTTCTGATGGTGTTGGAGATATCACTATCAAGGATGTTGATATGTCCAAATTATCAAAAGCAATCATTTTAGGATTTGAAGTAGGTATTGATAAAAACATAGAAGATGTAGCAAGAAAGAATGGTGTATTAGTAAGAACATACTCTATAATCTATAAATTAATAGAAGAAGTAGAAGGTGCACTAGATATGCTTTCAACACCTAAAGAGCAGGAAGAAGAGATAGGAAATGCAATTATTAAAATGATGTTTACCCTTTCTGATGGCTCTAAAGTTTTAGGTTCAAGAGTAAAAGAGGGTATTTTGAAGAGAGATGCAAAATGTTACTTGGTAAGGAATGATGAAATACTTGCAGAGGGAAGAATAAAGTCAATTAGAAAAAATAAAGATACGGTAAACGAAGCAAAGCAAGGAGAAGAGTGTGGAGTTATAATGAGCATAGAAGTTGATGCTAACGAGGGTGACGAATTGTATTGTTACAAAGTTTCTCGTTAATAAAAGTTTGACATAAATCCTATAAGGATATACAATAGGCTTTGTGTTTGTATTTGGTATTGTAAAATTAGATATATGATGATAACCTAGAATATATGGCACTATCTAAAGATGAAAAACAGAATATAATAAACATGTTTGCCCTTCACGAGGGTGATACAGGTTCTCCAGAGGTTCAAGTTGCTATACTTACAGAAGAGATTGAAAGATTAAGTGAGCATTTAAAGGATCATAAGAAGGATAGCCACTCTAGAAGAGGTTTATTACAAAAGGTTGGAAAAAGACGTAGGCTTTTACAATATCTTCAGGAAAATGAGTCTGAAAGATATAATGCTTTTTCTAAGAAAATAAAGATTTAATGATTGGCTCTTTAACGAGCCTTTCCTTTTCTCCTTTCTCTTGATATAACTACTATGCGATTAGTTGATTTTTGATATTTAATATTTTTTTTATTACGTTATGTTGTTTAATCATAAAATTTATGAATTTGAGATTGATGGTAGAAAATGTTCTTTTGAAACAGGAAAGTTAGCTCTACGATCAGAAAGTGCAATTCTTGCACGAATGGGTGATACTGTTGTTGAAGTTAATGTTAATACTGCGAAAGCAAAGCAGGAAAATGACTTTTTCCCATTAGCAGTTGAGTATGTAGAGAGATTCTATGCTTCAGGTAAGATAAGTGGATCTAGGTTTGTTAAAGTTGAGAGATTTCCAAGTGATGATGCAGTACTAAAGGCTAGAATGATAGATAGAGCACTTCGATCAAGATTCCCTGATGACTATAGGGATGATTTAAGTCTGATTGTTACAGTAATGTCATATGATGAGGAAAATGATCCTGTAATTCTTGCAATTAATGCAGCATCAGTAGCTCTAATGAACTCGAAAGCTCCATTTGATGGACCAGTAGCTGGTGTAAGAATTGGTATGGAAGGTGAAAGCATCAAACCAATATACAGAAGTTTAGAAGATGTAGATGAGAGGAATAAGATGAACTATGTATTAGGTGGTGATGGAAAGGTGTTTACAATGATAGATGCAGGTTGTTATGAAATTCCTGAAGGTGATGTACTTAAGGCTATGGAAGTTGGGTTATCAGAAATGAACAAATGGGTAGATATACAAAATTCCTTTATGAAGCTTCTTGAGAAGAAAGAAAAGATATATACATCATTCAAATTAGATCAAACAATGTTAGATGAACTCTCAACATTCTTAGGAGATAAGTCTATAGAGAACCTCTTAGTTGGTGAGAAACAGAAACATGAAGAAACCAAAGAAGAGATGTTTAAAAAGTTTGAAGGTAAATATTCTAAAGTTCAAATGAGTGAAGCATATGAGAAACTTCTAAAGAAAGCTATGAGAAAGTATGTAATCGAAAGTAAGAAGAGAGTAGATGGTCGAGGATTAGATGAAGTTAGAGAAATGGCTGTAGAGGTAGACCTATTACCTAGAGTACACGGTTCGGCACTTTTTACTAGAGGAGTAACTCAAGTACTTTCAATTGCAACTTTAGGAACACTTAAAGATGCGAAATTGATTGATGATATGTTAGGTGAGAAAGAGAAAAGATATATGCATTACTACAACGATTTACCATTTGCATATGGAGAGGCAGAGAGATTAAGACTATCTCCAAGTAGGAGAGCAATAGGGCATGGTATGTTAGCAGAGAAAGCATTAATACCAGTCATTCCTTCGGTAGATGAATTCCCATATACAATACTTGTTATGTCAGAGGTACAAGGTGAAAATGGTTCAAGTTCAATGGCATCAGCATGTGGTTCAACTCTTGCTTTAATGGCAGCAGGTGTACCAATTAGAAAGATGGTTGGTGGAATAGCATGTGGTTTAGTTACAGATGATAAGGGAGGGTTTAATATCCTTACAGATATGCAAGGTGTTGAAGATTTCTACGGTGATATGGACTTCAAAGTAACTGGTACTAAAGATGGTATTACAGCAGTACAAATGGATAACAAGATGTCAGGTTTAACTATAGAGATAGTTAAAGAGACATTCGCAAAATCAAAAGTAGCAAGACTAAAGGTAATTGAAAAGATGGAGGAAGCTCTTAAAGAATCCAGAGGACAGTTATCAAAGTTTGCTCCTAAGGTTGCAAGAGCTGAAATACCAGTAGAAAAGATTGGAGAATTAATAGGACCAGGAGGAAAGAATATTAGAGAATTAACAGAAAGAACAGGGGCAGAAATTGCAGTTGAAGAAAACGGTATGGTTAATATTTATGCAATGGATCAAGAGTCAATAGATAAGGCATTAAGCTATGTAAAAATGCTAGGAATGGTTCCTGTTGTTGGTGAAATATATGATGGTAAAGTAGCTTCAATTATGGAGTATGGTGCATTTGTAGATATAGCTCCAGGAATCTCTGGCTTAGTACACGTTTCTGAAATTACAGATGAATTTGTAAAAGATGTTAGAAAATATCTAAAAGAGGGTGATACTATCAAGGTAAAATTGATTGCTAAGGATAGGGATGGAAAGTTAAAGTTAAGTATTAAACAAGTTAATACTAAAACAGAACCTAAAGCTGAAACTGAATAGGGAATTAAATAGGGGGTAACACCCCTATTTTTTTACTATCTTTGCAATATAAAAGCCCATCATTTCAGAAGATGGAAGTACTCTAACACTCTTTCTAACCTCTTTGTTATAATCCTTTCCACTCCAATGTATTATTCCATTTGTAATATGATTTCTGTATTGACTGAATTCTTTACTTTGAACTAAATCAATAGGCTCTATTTTTGCATTCTTGTGTCTTTCTAAAAGGTATGAAACTACGGCTTCATTTTCTTCAGGTTCTAAAGTACATGTTGAATATATTAATGTACCACCCGTTTTTAATGTTCTAAATGCAGACACTATTAACTCCTTTTGTAATGTAGATGATCCATTAACTTTCTTTATACTCCAAAATCTTAAAGGCTTATCTCCTTTCATATATATTCTTCCTTCTCCACTACAGGGAGCATCTAAAAGTACTCTGTCAAAGTAATCAGGATATCTCTTTCCAAATTCTCTAGCATCACTTAATGTAATCTTTGCACTAGTAGCACCAAACTGTTCAATTACGTTCTTTAATGAGTTAGTTCTACTAACTTCAACATCATTTGCTAGAATAGTGGATCTGTTTTTTGTTAGATCTGCAATATGTGTAGTTTTACTACCAGGAGCAGAACACATATCAAGTATCTTTTGATTCTGTTTTGGATCTAATATAACGGTTGCAAGAATACTTGATAAATCTTGTATATAAAATGCTCCTCTTCTGTACTCTTCAATTTGAGATATCTCTGCCTTATCTCTGTTATTTACGAAATATGTATTTGGAGCCCAAGGTATAATCTCTAACTCATATCCTCTGGATTTAAGACTTCTATATGTATCTTGAGGTTTTGCTTTAAGTGTATTTAAACGAATAGTGGTTCTAGCTCTCTGGCTGAACAAAGGTATTACCTCTGCCTTATGGACATTTAATATACTAGCTATCCTTGATATAAAGATATCTTCCTTTGTAATAAATCGTCCTGGTTGTTTATTAAAAGAAGACTCTCTAGATTTTTTATAATTACTTCTTTTTCCTTTACCTCTCATTATATTTCTCCTTTTAGATATTTAATTATACTTGTTATTACCAATCCCGAACTTTCAGTTCTAAGAATATTTCCATTTAATTTTATAAAACTAAAACCTAGTTTCTTAAAACTCTTTATATCATCACTACTCCAACCCTTCTCAGGGCCTATTGCTACTGTAAAAGATTTATTTATATTAGCCACTTTCATATACTCTTTGAGAGTCGTACTTTTTACATTCTCAGTAGCAAGGCAAATTTTGTTCTCTCTTTCTTCTACCCTTAACTCATCTATCTTAATTGGTTTTTCAATACTTGTTGGTTTAATATTTCTAGATTGTTCTGTTGCATCTTTTACTATCTTTTGCCATAGACCATATTCTTTTAAAGCTTTATTCTTATTAAGAAGTGAATATTGTGACTCTATTGGTATTATTCTGTCTACACCTATCTCCACAGATTTTTCTAAAAAGTAATTAAATTTTGATCTATTTACTAGAGATTGTATTAATGTAATACCTACTCCTTGTATATTCTCTTTATCCTTAACTTTCTCTCTTATTTCTATCTCTACTGAATTACCCTCTATATCTGTAATCATTGCGAGAAAGAATGCCTCATATGTTTCAATTTGTACAATATCCTCTATATCAAGTTTTAACTCTCTAATTACAAACTCACTATCAGAATCTGATAGGTGTACAATATCTTGTTCACTTACTTTATGTTTTATATAGAACGTATTCATCTTTAATTATATCATTAAACTTGATATATTAGAGTAATATAAAGGGGTTATCATGTATATTGATAATAAATAAATTTAGAAAATTAAAAGATGGATAGTATACCAAGTATATATTGGATGATAATAATAGGGGTATTTACAGGATTTGTATGTTTTGTTCTCTACCAATTAGCGATGTTACTAAGAGAATCTAAAGGTGCAGTAGTTGATGGAAGGAAACTCATTAATGAGGCTGAAGAGACAATAGATACACTAAATGATATTTTAGAAGATGTTACTGAAATAGTTACAACTGTTAAAGGTACTGTATATCAGGTAAATAGTGCAGTATTAGTTCCACTTAGAAAGATTACAACTGTAATGGGTATTACTTCAGGATTCTTAGAAGGGTTTAGTTCGAAAAAGAAGTAAAGTATCTTCATTGATATTGAGCTTTTTACTAGGTATTATGAATAGATGCATTTAACTCCATATCAAAAGAAACAGATTAGGCTTGTATTAATACTACTGATTGGTATTCCAGCAACAGTTTTTGCCGTATACAAGGGTATTCAATATATTACAATGGCTAGTTCTGATCCTACTCCTAAGGATATTGTTGTGTCGAATCTAACAACAGCCTCAGTATCAATTTCTTGGTTTACAGAAAAATCTACAGAATCATATATAGTTCCAATGTTAAACGGTACAGAGCAAAGTCCCATCTTTGATAAAAGAGGAGAAGGTAACCGTTTTACCCACTATGTAGAAATGAAAAATTTAGAACCAGATACAAAATACTCTTTTGTAATAATGTCGGATGGAGAAAAATACTCTGGTGCAAATGGCACAGGATATGAAGTAACAACTGCACCTGTACAAGCAGATTCTCCAGTTGCAAACCCTATCCACGGTACTATAAAAAATGTTACAGGAGACGATGTAATAATATATGCAATGCTAAAAAGCAGAGAAGCATATCCAGTCTCGGCAGTAATTCCAAATCAAGGTAACTGGATTGTTGATTTATCACTTTTGAGAAAGATAGAAGATAAAACTTTGCTTAAGATTACTGATGAAACAGAGGTCTTACTCGTAGCAAAGAGTGGAACAACAAGGGGTGCTACACTAGAAGGTGCATACTCCTCCCTTTTTGATAGTAATGGGAAATTAAATCAAACTATGTCTTTAGAAATTGAAGAAATGGATGAATTAATATCATTTTTTCCAGATAAGGCTAGGATAGGTAGTACTGTAGTAACACCTCCCAAAGAGCCAGATGTAGTAGAAGAAGAACCACAAGAGGAAGAAGAAGTTACACCTCCTACAGATAGTGGTGATGGAGAAATTCCAACGAATACATATACAGGTCCGTATTCTGTAAAACGTGATATACCTTGGACAGATTTGGTTTCTGCTGATATTGTTTCTGGTTTAGAAAGTGGTGCAGGTACAGTCCTTATTTCAAATTTAACAGATGTAGGTTTTACAGTTGTATGGAGAAGTGCAACTAAACAGGAAGGATATATAAAATATGGAATAAGTAAAACTAATTTGGATAAAGAGGCTTGGGATGTGAGAGATGGTCTTGCAACAAAGGGTACATACTTTTCACATGTAGTTGAAACAGATCGTTTAAGTCCAAATACCACTTACTATTTTGAAATCTACTCAGGTAGTAGTAAGTTTGATAATAATGGACAGAAGTATTCAACTAAAACATTTGCTACACTATCTACAACTCCACCATTTGAGACTCGCTCTGGAACTCTAATAAATGCCTCTGATTCAAACGATTGGGTTATAGTTTTTAAAATAGTTGATAATGATGAACTTGGTACTCAAGGTTCTTCTGGATATATAACGGCAATACCAGATGACAATGGTAACTGGATTTTAACAGTGGGAGATGCTAGGAGTGAGAA
>LBOT01000005.1:0-9164 GCA_000989675.1 candidate division WS6 bacterium GW2011_GWE2_33_157 | reverse complement strand
TAAGATATATAATTGTGCTTAAACATCTTTAAAATAGTTATGAAAACTGTTCTAGAAAAATTAAAACCTATATTCCTTTTACTTTCTATGTCTTTAGTTAGTATTGGTATTGTATGGGTTACTAATCAATTTAAAGATTCTTCTGAATATGTTTCAGATGAAGTAGAAGCTTTTGAAGAACAAGTTCTTGTAGAAGAAACAACAACAGAACAGGTAGTACTAGATTCTTCGGTGCCTTCAGAAGTTACAGAGGCAATAGAGAAGGGGTATGTTTTAAATGCAAGTACTTCTCCATATCAGTGTAGTAATGTTGGGGACTTTACAAAGATAGAATCTTCATCTATATGTAGTAAAGGTGGAACACAAGGTAATGTAGGTTTTATAGAGCAAGTTATTGGCGCAATGAAAAAAGATGGTTATGTTAGTGTATATGCGGATGTTGTACTTACAAAAGTAACGGTACCTTTAGAACTCCTGTCTGGAATAGAGGTCGCTGATTCAAACAGATTAATTACTAGTAAAACCCCTACTCTTAAACCAGCTGGAGAACAAATTGATAGTACTTCTGCAAATGTATTACTTCCTCCAGGAACACAGATTGATGAATACAAGAGCTGGGATGAAGATACTCCTTTTAAATTTGATTACAAGACTGCATTTTCAGCCTTTACAGAAACAATATCAGAAGATTCTATATCAGAAAGGGGAGAGATTGGTGTAGAAAAAGAATTAGGGAATGATTGTGAGTATTGTAATAACAAATCAAATGTTAACCCAGATAAGTCAAACAAGATTTCAGAGTTTATGCTAGATAGTTTGTATCTTACTCCTGGAGAAAAAGAAAAAATGGCAGAGGCCAATCGAATTGAAAGTTGTTCGGAAACTGATACATTTGAGGAATGGACTACTGACTATACTGCATGTAATTTAACTTTATCAGAGAGAGCAATAGAGTTTGTTAAAAGTATTCCGGGTTGGGGTGAAAACTTTGGTGATATAGTAAGATGTAAATTGCTTAATAGTAAGAATGACCCTAATTGTATTAAAAAAGAAGACATCATAGTTATCATGTCCTCACCATTTGGATCTGATACAGATTGTGTAAATGGTACATGTACCAATACATATATGGAAAGTAGAAATAGCTCTTCTCTGGCACCATCCACAAATTTAGGTGGGAAGCACTACTATTTAACTCCATGTGAAGCAATGATACAAGGAGAATATACCATTACAGAAATTAAATGTGCTTGGGATATGTCCCATTTATTTAAGGAGAGGAAATTAAATGAATTGGACGATTTACCAAATGTTGAATCAACACCAACAGATGAGGAGTATAACAATTTCTTGCTAAATGAAGTTAAGGGGACAAGAGGAGATGCTGTCCCAATAAATTAGATTAAATTAATATATATATAAAATGAGTATTACGAGTAAATCATATAAGTTCATCCTTAATATAAAGAATATTGTTGAACGGAAATCTTTTAAAACATTGATGATTTTCTTTCTTGCAGTTATGTTGTTCTTTGGAACATTTAATTCATATGCAGCAGATACAACAGAGAATACTCAAGAAGAGAGTCTTACTGTATCTCCGGCATGGGAAGAGACAAAATGGTTTCATAATCTGACAAATGGACTAGGGAATGATAAGAAAGACCAGGACAACATGAATAGTAGGCAAGGTACAGAGTTCTTGAATAGTGCTTGGACAGTATTCTCCCTATTAGCACCAGAATTAACAGAAGTAAAAGGTGTTCAGAGTGAAATTCCATATGATTTACAGAGAGGATTAATAGGAATTACTGATGATACAGGGACAGCAATCTATGCTGCTTATCCAATGGTTAATGTTCCAAATCACTTGGCACAACAATGGGTTCCTGGATATAAGGATAGTACCACAAGTTTGTATGCAGCACATGACTCAGGATATAAGGTCTTAGTAGATAGTGGAATTGTAGGACTTTGGAGTAAAACTTTAAACATTGCATACTTAGCTTTCGTTATAATAATGATTGTTTCTGGTTTTATGATTATGTTCAGAAACAAAATAGGTGGACAAACTATGGTTACAATAGGGAATGTCCTACCGAGAGTGATAGTTGCACTTATTATTGCAACATTTAGTTTTGCTATAGCAGGAATAATAATAGATATTGGAGGTATTATTATTAGTGTCTCAGCATTTATACTTGGTGACGGTGCAAATCTGGGTAGTATCTCTGGCCTTCCTTCTATCTTCGGAAGTGCACTAGGTCAAGAAGAAGTAGGACCATTGGTTGTAGTTAAGGGAGTTGTTGAATCATTCGGACTTAACGGTATATTAAGAGAAATGCAGTCTGGCTCTACCCTAGGTCTTATTGCTACTGTTATTGCGGTAGTATCAGCTCTTAATCCATTAGTACATGCTCAAGTTGGCGTGATAACACTTATAATTTTGAATATCATCATTATAATTATATTTGTTGGAGCAGTTAAAGTATTAATTGCCTTGTTTAAAGCATACTTTAGTCTTTTACTATCAGTAATACTTGGTCCTCTCCAAATAACAATGGGAGCTATGCCAGGTAATGACCATATGATAAAAAACTGGTTTAATTCAATATTAAAAAATGTTTTAGTATTTCCTGTAGTATTCTTCATCATTAACATTCCTAATGCATTAATTGCAGCAGATGCAGAATTAAATCTAAGATTCCCAGGTAAGTTAGTTTACGGTGATCCATTGACTTATTCAACAAAAGATCTTGATGTGGGTACAATATCTATTGCAGTTCTAAGGGTCTTTGTTCTTTTCTTTGCTGCTCAAGCACCGAAATTCTTAGAATCGTGGTTCCCAACAAAACAACCTGAAGGTATAAGTGAGGGAATCAAAGGGGTACAAGTAAATTTGCAAAAAATTCCTATAATTGGTTCATTATTTAAATCTTGAGCAATAAATGCCTAGAAAAGCTAAATCAGACAATTATGATGCATTAGGTAGTATATTTGACTTCATTTTTAGTGAGGCGAAAAAACCATATGGGAAAAGGAGATCTGTTAAAACAGGTAATACAAAACCTGGTATTTCTGGTGAAGATGCTTTTACTGACACCCTAGCTTTTACACTTGAGAGGCCAGGTGCCATTATGTCTGAATCAGTTGTTAACGAATTGGACAAATCTTTGGATTTAGAACTTGCATCTGTTCAGTTTGACGAAGCTGGAAAACTAGCAGTTTCTACAGGGAACATTATTAATTTAATTAAGGACCCGAAGGGATTTGTTGATAAGGCGATAACTAGAAATAAAGCTACAAGGAAAGCCTCAAGAGCAAAATTTCTTGGCGAGAATATTGAAGATTTTGTTACAACAGCATGGGCATACAAGTTTGGAGATTTAGAAGTTAAAGCTGCAACTAGAGGAATGATTGTAGCAAAGAACTCAAGTGAGGCATACAAGGTGAAAAGGGCTTTGGGTCAATATTCAAGGACACATACGGGTGAAAAATCTCAAATACTTCGTGTAGCTATACCTTCTGCAACATATGCAAACGACTTGGACTATATGGCAGATAGATCGTTGGAATTACTTGGTAGAAAAACATTTCTAAGTGATTGGGAAACAATGAGTGATATAGAGAGGGACGAATTTGTAGAGAAGGTATCTATGGGAGGTAAACAATTGGAGATTCAACAGTATTTAGAAAGGAAATATTCTCCTATTGAAGCTGGGAGGTTTGCTAGTGCTACTGGGGCAAATCCAAATAAGGAGATTGATTTATTTAAGCCTGATTTATATAAATCTTTAGAGTCTCAAAATCTTGCAGATAGAATAATGGCATTATCTGGTGCTACACCAGGTTCTAAACAGGAAGATGAAAAAAGGATGTATGAGAAAACTCTACTACTTTTAAATAGGAATCGTGTAGATCTTACAAAACAGCTGTCAGATTTAAATACGGAGTATAGAAGTGCAACTACTTCTGCAAGAAAGAGTGAACTTCAAAAGCAAATAAAAGATACAAAAGGTGCTTTAAGATCATTAGATGGAAGTACTTTTTTTGGACAAATAGGAAAGTGGGAAGGATATATTAATTCACTAAAAACTGTATATGGTCCTGCTGGTACAAATGTTGCTGCTAGCATCATAAATGGAGAGTTCTTTAATGAGGGAAAGAACAAGGTACTTAACCCTATTGAAATCTTAAAGGATGATGAAGGCAAAGCAATAAAGTATGGTGGAGTTGAGATATTTGTTGCAAAGAAATTACAAACTCCAAATGGAAATGATAGAAAGGTTTTAAATCTTTACAACAAGATGGGGGAAAATCTATATTATATGACACCTAGATCTCTTTTCAGAACATTCTTCTTCAATGGTGAAGGATTTGCTAGATTTCTAAAGAATCAAGAGGAAAAGTTTACAACCTTCTCTGGTGCTAGTTCTCTATCATCCATTGGCTTAAGTACACAAGATCTATTTGATAAAATAAACTCTGGAAAAATCGGAGATTTAAAGAATGTGGTAAATGATGCTCTTACTAGATCTTCATCGGTTCTAAGCCCAGATCAGTACCTTGAACTTGAGAAGATATTAAAAAGCTCTAAAACCTTAAGAGAGGTTGTTCACTGGCTTAGTTTACCTTCACAAGCAATTTCACATATAAAAAAAGCAGTAGATGCAGTTATTTCCGATAACCTAAGAAAATTGAGAGAAAGTATTGTAAGTACTTTACTTAAAAATCAGAAAATTAAAGAATACCTTATTAAAAGTGGTGGTATAAAACTATTAGGGAAATGGGTATCAGGGGCTGGTTTGAAGGTTGCAATTAAAGGTCTTGTGACAGCTCTTGCAGCAGCGGTAGGACTTGTTGGTACTCCTCTTGCAAGTTTTGTCATTGCTATTGGAACATGGATAGGAACAGATCTTGTTATGAAGGTAGTAGGAGACTTACTATCAATTCTTAAGTATGTTACCATAGGTATCTTTGCCTTTGTCATAATATCTGGAAGTGGTGCCTTATCATCTTTTAATAAAAAAAATTTCTCATATTCCAATGCTATACCAGATTCAGTTATATCTTGTACTCAATATGAAGAGACAGAAGTAGAACCTGGTGGAGACATACCTTGGGGGCCTGGTGTTATTCCTCCTAGATCATCAGAATCATGTGTATTTGGAGCTGGAGCATACAACTGTTCACAAGGGTTTGTAGATGTTACTGGTTGGAGTCATGAAAAATATACTGTAAATATGCCAGTGGATCTTACTAATGTATACTACGTAAATGCACCGCAATTCTGTTCTACAGGTACTTGTACTGTGACTAGAATAGCAATAATAAACTGTAGTGATGGTAGTGATGCTGGAGGAATAGTTGAATTTGATGCAAATGATGGAACTACAACATATCACTTTAAATTACTACATGTAGTTCCCCTAGGCGTTGGACAAGGTGATAAACTAGATGGGGGACAACCGGTTGCAAGAGTATTAAATAGTGAAGAACTTAAACAAGGATGGTGTTGGACTGGAATGCACTTACACTTGGAAACAAAGCAGAATGGTTCTGCAGTAGATCCAATGGAATTACTTCAAAGTTTTAGTTGCGATGTCCCTGATGAATCAGGATGTTCAGATCCAAATTAGTAAGTTAAAAAATATTGGAATATGAAAATTAGTGTAAATAAAAAGGTATTACTTGTAGTAATAATATTTTTACTATTGGTATTCCTAATATTAATCTTGTTACCAAAAAACAAATATCCTAAAGAGCCATTAGTTATGAGGAATTTAGGGAATAGTACAAAGGAAGTAGACATCTCTTCCCTATTATTACAGGAACAAGATATTAAAATACTCTTTGTTGAACCAAAGGTTCACATATCATTAGTAGAAGAAATGATAAATACAATGGGTTTAGATTTAGATAGAAGAGATATAAAGGAGAATAGCTTAATAAAATGGAGTGGTGGTGGAAATGAATTTACATATGATGCAATAACAGACTCTGTATCATTTAATCTAACAAAAGAAGTAAATCTTTTACCTGGGATTGAAGGATTCTCTCAAATATTTAATCAATATCTTGGAATAGATTATGAGTTCATATTAGAGAGAGAAGAAATAAATACGGATGAAGAGCATACATATTTTGCATCACGAGTTAATGATGAACTCCCAATACAGTATGGTCAATATTTTGGATATTCTGACAAACTGTCTTTTGATAAGGAGGAAAGGTTAATATCTGGAGAATTGCTTTTAGCTGAAATAACAGAATATGACATGTATATACCAACTATCAAAAAGAGTGATTTAACAAAATATATTAATATAGAATCATATCCCAAAGAACACTATGTAGATACATCTGTTCTTGCTGATACATTAGATCTTTATTATTTAGATGATGCATGGGAAGAAATAGAAAACTCTATTACTAACTGTAAAGCTTCTCAATCAGAATTAATACTTCTTTATAAAAACTCAGAACAGGGATACCTATTACCAGTTTTTAAAATTCTTTCAAACTGTGATGTAGAGTATAAATCAGATATGTATTCTGTACCAACAACCTTCTACGTAAATGCAGTAGATACTGATTACATTGCTAATGAATAGATATTTTTGTGATACAATGATGCTATGAAAATTCTTAGGTATACTACAACATTAATACTTCTTACAATATTCTTTTCTTTTTTAACTAAAGATAGTTATGCAGTTGAGATAATAAGTAGGGAGAGTATGAAAATGGATAACACTCTCTCAGAACAAGTGGATGTATTTTCATTACCACAAAAAATATACATAGCCCAAGTAGAAGGATACAACAGGGAATTAAATGACAACCCTCAACAGTGGGTTAAATTACTTTACTACTTCAGTGTTACAAGATTAAATCTAAATGATATTCCATACAACTATTTAATAGACAGTAGTGGGAATGTATATGAAGGGGCAAAAGGGGGCTTTGGTGTTAATCCAGGTTTAGAGAATGGAGACAACGTAATCTTAATTGGTATCATGGATGATAGCCCAAGTCTTTCTCCAAGAGCATCTTCTACATTAAAAGAATTTGTAGAGGAAACATCATATAAATATGGAATAAAGCAAGGGAGTTGGGAATTTGTTGATTTAAAGATAAAGAATAATGTAGATTCCTTCTCATATATAACTGCAACTCCATCACAAAAATCATTAAGAAGTTCATTGGTATCAAGCTTAGAAGAAGTAGTATGGTCAGATACAGAGCACCTTTCTTACAAAGGAAGTATTGAATCAGTTGAATATACAAAGGATGTAGTAATAGGGCAGACATTAAAAGTAAAAGTAAAGATTAGAAATGAGAGTGATTTTACATGGTTTGGAGAACCAAACTATATATACATATCAACAAAAGATTCAGTAGAGAGCCAATTCGCTATTAACTCAGTTTGGGAAAGTTTTAGTAAACCAACTCACATTCCACAAAAAGCAATTAAAGTTGGAGATATTGCTGAGGTTAATTTTGAGCTACTAGCAAAAAGTAGACCTAATACATACAAAGAGAGTTTTCTCTTTATGAAATCTGAAGAAAATGTAATAGAGAATTCAGCATTTGATGTTGAATTTAATATAATTGCAGGTGAAAATAAACTAGTAGAAATGATTTCTCCAGAATTTGGGTTTGTAAATATAAGGGAGTGTAGGTGGTATAGTTGTGCTAAGGTAGAGGTTGCTAACGAAGGAGATGTATTTATTACGACAAATAAAGTAGATGGATGGTATGAGATTCTTTATCAAGGAGATAAGAAAGGTTGGGTCTATCAAAAATATGCTAGAGAACTTTAGCTTATAGTTATATTCTCTCATATTTTTATCTTATAACCCTGTTTTCCTGTATATAGATTTTTACTTACAATATAATCATGACTGTGGCACCCCAAGATATAATTCTCGGAAAACTGAATCCACAACAAAGAATTGCAGTGGAAAAAACAGAGGGACCTTTGCTAGTGTTTGCGGGGGCGGGTTCTGGTAAAACAAGGGTGATTACCAACCGTATAGCTTTTCTCATTACCGAGAAAAAGGTTCCTTCCGAGAATATCTTGGCTGTAACTTTTACGAAAAAAGCTGCAGGTGAAATGCAAGAAAGGGTAACAGAGTTACTAAAGCAGTTAGAGGTTAAAGTCTTAGTTCCACCATTAATTGGAACATTTCATTCAATTGGGGCACAATTCCTAAGAAAAAATGCAAAGTATGTAGGATTAAGTCCTAATTTCTCAATCTTTGATTCAGATGATTCAGAAAATTTGATAAAGGATATTCTTGTTGAACAAAATATTGATATAAAACAAATAAGACCAAAGGCAATATCATATTTCATATCCTCTGCAAAAAACGAAATGATTTCTCCAGAACAATTCTCTAATCGTTACGGTGGTTTCATTGAAGATATTGTTGCAGATATATATCCCATATATCAAAAGCAATTAAGATCTCAGAATTCTGTTGATTTTGGAGACCTTTTGTATCTAACGGTCAAACTACTCTCTGAGAATAAGGAAGTACTCTCCTTGTATCAAGAGATGTATAAATACATAATGGTTGATGAGTATCAGGATACAAACACAGCACAATATATGTTTGCAAAATTACTTTCAGATAAATATAAAAATATATGTGTAGTAGGAGATGATGATCAAGGTATATATGCATGGAGAGGAGCTGATATAAAAAATATACAATCATTTGAAAAAGATTTTGACAATGTACAAGTTATTAAATTAGAACAAAACTATCGATCGACAGCTAATGTAATAAATGCTGCTACTGCAGTAATTAAACAAAATTTTTCTAGAGTAGAGAAAAACCTTTGGACAGAGAAAGATTCTGGTCACCCTATCTCTGTATATCAAGCAAATGACCAGAATGATGAAGCTATATATGTTGTAGATGAAATAGGAAAATTAAAAAGACAAGCTGTGCCCCTTGTGGATATAGCTGTACTATATAGAACTAACTATCAATCACGTGCTATTGAAGAAGCTATGTTAAAAGCAGGACTACCATACAAGTTAGTGGGTGGCTTTAGATTCTATGAAAGAAAAGAGATTAAAGATATCCTCAGCTATATGAGATTTTTGTATAACCTTAAAGATGATTTAAGTATTTCTAGAATATTAAATA
>LBOT01000004.1 GCA_000989675.1 candidate division WS6 bacterium GW2011_GWE2_33_157 | reverse complement strand
TCGTTATATCTTTTTCCATTACATTCATCGCAAGTAATGTACATATCTGGAAGAAACTGCATTTCTACCTTAATTTCACCTTCTCCCTTACATTTCTCACATCTTCCTCCCTTTACATTAAAACTAAACCTTCCACTTTTATATCCCCTTGATCTTGCCTCCTGTGTTTGAGAGAAAAGATCTCTAATATATGTAAAGATGCCAGTATATGTTGCGGGGTTAGATCTAGGTGTTTTTCCTATAGGTTTTTGATCTATACCTATTACTTTATCAATGTACTCTAAACCATTAATATTTGAATATGTACCCTCTATTTGTTTTCCATGCATCTTTTTATTCATTAAGGCAGGATACAGTGTGTCATTAATAAGGGAGGATTTCCCACTTCCTGATACTCCAGTTATACATGTAAGTGTGTTAAGAGGGATATTAAGTGTTACATTCTTTAAATTATGTGTACTTACATTAGATATTGAAAGCTTTTCATTTGAATTAAAATCAAAATCTAGTGTTTGTTCAATATGTTCTCCAACTCTTAGTTTGTTAGAAAGGTATTTAGATGTAAGTGAATTTGAGTTTTTAATATCTTCTAATTTACCTTCTGCAATTACTTCTCCCCCATGTTCTCCTGCGTATGGACCAATATCTATTATCCAGTCAGCTCTTTCCATTGTTTCTTCATCATGTTCTACAACGACAACACTGTTACCTGTATCCCTAAGCGACTCTATGGATGTTAGAAGTTTATCTACATCTCTTGGATGTAGTCCTATTGAAGGTTCATCTAGTACATAGAGTACTCCTGAAAGACCAGTACCAATTTGTGATGCTAACCTTATTCTTTGTGATTCACCACCAGAGAGTGTATTAGCTTTTCTAGAGAGTGTAATGTAACTAAGACCAACATTAACTAAGAATTCTAATCTGCTATTTATCTCTTTCACTATTGGTTTAGCAATTACCTTCTTGTTACCTTCTAGTGGTACAGTGGTTATATATCTCCTTAATATATCTATTGGTAAGTCAGTTATTTCAATAATGTTGTAATTACCAATCTTTACACCCAGTGAGTATGGTTTTAATCTATTACCATTACAACTATCACATACTTTCTCTGTCATATATTTTTCAATATCTGCTCTCCTAAATTCGGAGTCTGTTTCCTGATAGAGTCTTTCTAACTCTTTTATTACTCCTTCATACTGAACATCATAAACTCTTTCTCTTCCAAAACGATTTGTATATTGAATTTTGTAAGACTCTTTTACACCACTAGCATAGAAAATTAGGTCAAAGATTTCTTTTGAGTATTTTGATATTGGTGTTTGAAGATCAAAATTGTGTTCTTTAGCAACACTTTCTAATATCCTTTTTATCCATGAATCCTTTGTAGTTCTATTACTCCATGGGAATATTCCACCCTCTAGTATTGTAAGGTTTGGGTTATATATCTTTGATAGGTCTATTTCATTGATAATTCCAAGCCCAGAACATTTTGAACATGCTCCTTCTGGTGCATTAAACGAGAAAGATGCGGGCGTAATCTTTGGATATGATATCTGACAGTTAAAACAGGTATTCTTTTCAGAAAAGAAATACTCTTTATCACCTATTAATACTTTAACCTCTCCATCTGAGAGAGAAGAAGCTAGTTCTAGAGAGTCTATTAATCTCTTTTGGAACGATTCTTTACTTTCTTTAAGCATCTCACTATCTAATCTGTCTACAATTAAATCTATTGTATGCTTAATATTAGAATCTAGTTTAAGGTCTTCTACATCATCAAGATGGTACATATTTCCATCTATGATTATTCTGGAGAATCCTCTATTGAGTAATTTAGAGAGTAGGGCTTTGTAATCTCCTTTTCTACCCTTTACTAATGGCGAAAGTATCTGAAACTTCGTGTCTTCCTCCTTAATTAATTTGGTAATTTGTTCTGATATCTGTTGAAGACTTTGAGATGTTATAGGGGAACCACATTTAGGGCAGTATGCTTGTCCAATGTGTCCAAAAAGTAATCTTAGGTAACCATATATCTCTGTAATAGTGCCAACTGTTGATCTTGGGTTACTACTAGTTGTTTTTTGATCTATTGATATAGCTGGGGATAGACCAGTAATAGAGTCCACATCTGGTTTGTGCATCAATCCTAAAAACTGTCTTGCATACGAAGATAGGGACTCTACATATCTTCGTTGTCCCTCTGCATACAGAGTATCAAATGCTAAAGATGATTTTCCACTCCCAGATACTCCTGTTAATACTACCAATTTATTCTTTGGTATATCTAGTGATATATTTTTAAGGTTATGTTCCTTAGCTCCCCTTATTTTTATGTATTCTTCGTTCATAGCAACCTTCATTATACCATGAGGTGTGCTATAATTTTATGTTTAATTAATTTGAAAAAGATATGGATACAGTAGAAATACAAGATCAAATACCTGTACAGGAAACAAGTTCAGTGGCTCTTGAGAGTAAAGCATTTACATTAATGGGAAGTATGTTTGGTGCAGAAGCACTATCTTCTGTAAAAGACTTAGTTGCAGAAAGTAATAATATTGCTATTAATGTCACTCTATCAGAATTACAAGAAGTTGGTAATGTCGCTGGTATTGGTGCAATGGCTGGTGCGGTTGTAGGTACAATTCTTACAACATATGTTAACAAATTAGAGGAAAGAGTTACTGGTCAAAAGCCTGTTCCTGCAATGGGAAGAGGTTGTTCCCTTATTCCGGGTTCTGCTGCTTTTGGTGCAGCTGTAGGTGTTGCTGTTAAATTAATCACAATGGCAAATGGAGGAAATTAATACAATAGAAAAAGTACATGAGAATTTTGTTAATGAGTTAATTTCTTTAGGAATGGTTCAAGGTAAGGCATTAGAAGTTTCAACAACATTTTTTCTTGCATGGGTTAAATCTAGAGGTACAAATCTCGATGTAGCCGAGTATGAGAAAGAGGTGAAGACTTTTATTACTAAACTACAAGAAAAGTCTTAGGAAGTGATATAATTACGGGATTGCACCCGTAGCTCAAAAGGATAGAGCAATGCACTCCTAACGCGTAGATACTGGTTCGATTCCGGTCGGGTGCGTATATATTTCAATTAATGTATCACAAGGTATGGATGAGATAAAGAGACTTACAGTTGATGAACTAAAACCCCCTGATAGAAAAGATGGATATCCATTGCAAACCCCTAAATGGTTAAGAAGGGTGTTAGAGATTATTCCTGGTAGTTTAATATGGTTTTTTGTTCTTTCTCCTTTAATATTTGCTTTAATGGGTTGGGAAGATATCTTTGTCTTCTATATTTCATATCTTATAATATATTGGGTATATCGTGGTATTAAGTTTGTAGTAGGTATTTGGATTGGTATAAAGAGGATGGAGAGAGATATTAATACTGACTTTATGCCTTTAATAATGGAAGCAGACGCAAAACGATTCTCAGAGTTGGAATATATTTATCTTTGTCCTGTGTATAGGGAGGGGTTGGATGTATTAGAGCCTTCTTTTGAGGCATGGAGTAAGAGTGATGTTGGTGCTAAAAAGATTCATGTTATTGTTGCAATGGAAGAGAAAACATCCAAAGATCTTCAAATTCCTAATTTTGAGATACTAAAGAAAAAATATGGTGATATTTTTGCAAGTATGGAGTACTATGTTCATCCTTCAGGGATAGAGGGAGAGGCTGCTGGTGTTAAGGGTGCGAATATTAACTGGGCAATGAGAAAGTATGTTCAGAAATTGGAAGCAGAAGGAAAAGATATTCATAACTATTTGTTAGTAACATGTGATTGTGATTTAAGACCACACCCTAAATATCTATCGGCTATTACTTATAAATACTTGACTGTAGAGGATCCAGATCAAAGATATTATAGTAGTGCGGTATACACATTGAATAATAATATCTGGAGAGTACCAGTATTAATTAGAGTTCAATCTACAATGTTAACTTTAGTTACATTGCATAACTGGACAACAGAGAAGTATGAGACAATTCCTTTCTCAAGTAGTGTATTTAGTTCTAAGGCAACATTCTCTTCCTATGTTGTTAACCTAAAGACTCTTAAAGAAGTACATTTCTGGGATCCACAACTTGGTATTGATGATACAACATTCTTCTGGAATGCTGTTGTAAGGTATAAAGGGAACTTTAGGGGAGAAGAGGTGTATCTACCAAGTGATAGTGATGCTGTAGAGAATGAGACTATGCTTAAATCATATAAATCTTTTTATAAACAGCAACATAGATGGGGATGGGGTATTATTATCTTTCCAACAACTCTTGCAGCATTAATATATACAAAGGATATTCCTATAAACTGGAAATTACATATGGTTTTTGCGATGGTTAAAAATTACATACTATTTTTTACAGTAGTATACCTTATGACTATAGGGCTAGATTTGTTGGGGGTATTTAGCAATGACTATGCATATAGCTCTGCTGCATACAATCTTCCTACAGCAATGAGTTTCCTCTTAAGTTTATTAATTATATGTAACCTATTCCTTATATACTTTAGAAGAAAGTTAATACCAATACCTAAAAATTGGCCTCTATGGAGAAATATATTAGATTTCGGAGAAATAGCATTAATTGCAGTACAGATGTTAAGCTTTGGGTTCATTCCTTACTTACAAGCACATACAGAGATGATGTTTGGTAGGGGATTTAAGAAAAATTTCTATGCTACTGAGAAGGTAAAAATGAAGAAGTAGGGGTTAATGTATTAAATATGAATCTGCTGTAATACTATTTAAACCAGCTTCATTTGTATCTCCAACTTGTACTGTAAATACAAATTCTTTAGAGAATGTTACTCCTATATATTTAAAAAGGTCTACATTATCTAATATCTTAACTTTGTTATCTCCATCCTTATCTGATATGTACATTGTGCTATCTTCAATGTATGAAATATATGTTGAGTTTGAAAGCCATTGTACATTAGAAGCATTAGTATCTATGTTTGCTATCTTTTTTGATCCTAAATCTTCTGTGTGATCACCTTGTTCTTTATCAAAGGTAAATACACTGTATCCTTCACTATCTTTAAATATCAATTTTCTATTATCAATTGAAAACTCTATTAAATCAGAACTGTATGAGGATATTAAGTAATATTTTTTAAGGTTAATATCATACCAATATGATGCAGCATCACTCTTGATATATATTCCATTACCATTTTGATTAACAGTAAATGATAGTAATTTACCTACACTTTTGGTACTTTCTGGGGAATTAGTGAACGGAATGTACTTACCATCTCCGGTATCTCCCCTATATCTTTCTATGTATTCAGCATTTTTCTGAAAATAGAGATCACTTAATATTATCTTAGGGTTGGAGCCATCCATTAATGTTTGGGTCATAGTATATGCATATATATTTTCATTTGTGTTCTCTATATTTGGTGTAATACCATAGAAGAAGCCGTGTTCATCTGTACTCCATATATATTCATAACCTACTTGCTTTTTATAGAGTAGGTACTTAGTTTGTCTTTCTATATTGAACGATATTATGTCTGATGGAGATTCAAACATTAAGTAGTTATTATCTTTAGACCAGCTTATTGTATATGATGAGAATGCCCCTATATCTAGTTGGGTTAAGGTCTCAAGTGTAGATGTTTTGGAAGTATCAACTAAGTAGTAATTTGTAGCCTCCGCGTTCTCACTTCTCATTACAGCAAGAGTTCCATTTGGAGCTATGGTCATAGAGATATTTTCTTGCGTAGCACTGTCAAAGGTCAGTACTACCCTTGGGTTAGAACTTAAATCCCAGAATGCTGTATTAATATCAAATCTCCATAACTCATACTTATATGTACCAGATATTACTAATTGTTGTGAAGTTAGAATTAAGAGATGGTCGTTAGTTTCATTAATCCAACTATTTATATATTTTCTATCCTCTAGCGAGAAGATGTTTTGTTTCTCAATATTATCCCTTATTAACCATGGAAAAACAGGAGTAGATTTCTCTTCCTTTATCTGAATATTCTTTTTCCATTCAATATATCCAGTTTTGTAAACAGATATATCATAGCTACCCACAGTTAGGCTCTCACTTCTTGGTGTTCTACCTTTATCCTCTCCTTCAATGTAAAGATTTGCTAAGAATGGTTCTGATTCGACTGTTAAAACACCAGTCTTTATTACCTGTTGATTTATTGGATCTAGTCTCCAACCATTTGCATAGAAGTAGATTCCAATGGCTCCTGTATATACAAATATTGAAGCTAAGATGGAAATTATTGTAAGGATTTTTCGATCAGCTTTCTGTTTGTTCATGTCTTGTTTAGTATATCATATTCAGTGGTGTTGAGATTAGGTGTTTACTGATATAATGGGGCATGTTTGGAAAGAAATTAGGTGTTGATTTAGGCACAGCAAATTCAATAGTGTATGTTGCAGGGGAGGGAATCTCCTTTGTTGAACCAACCGTAGTTGCAATTGATATGAATACTTACAAGGTTATTGCAGTTGGTTCTGAGGCAAAGAGGATGATAGGGAAAACTCCAGAAAACATTATTGCTAGAAGGCCACTAAGAAAAGGTGTTATAGCTGACTCTAGAATTACTGAAGCTTTACTTAAATATTTTTTTAACAAAGCGTTAGGTAAGTACAGATTCTTTAAACCAGATGTAGTTATTAGTGTTCCTGCTGGTATAACTACGGTGGAACAAAGAGCTGTAGTAAAAGCCGCTACTAATGCTGGTGCAAGAGAAATTACCATGTTACCAGAGCCTCTCTTAGCTGCGCTTGGTGCTGGATTACCAATAGATACTTCTTCAGGGAATATGATTGTTAATTTGGGTGGTGGAACTGCGGAGATAGCCGTTATTTCTTTGGACGGAATAGTGGAATATGACTCATTAAGAGTTGCAGGTGATGCTATTAATGATGCAATTATCAACTATATGAAAAAGAAAAAAGGTGTATTAATAGGGGAGCAAACAGCAGAGAATATTAAAATTAGGATTGGATCTGCAATAGATACGCGTAATCCTAAGAGTATGGAAGTAAGAGGTAGAGATTTTGGTGCTGGTTTACCAAAGGCAGTTACAGTAGATTCAAATGATATAGCTGCTGCAGTAAAGAGACCTTTATTAAGTATAATAAATAGTATAAAGGGAGTATTAGAGAGAACTCCCCCTGAGCTTTCTGCTGATATAATGGATAGGGGAATAACAATGAGTGGTGGTACGTCTAAATTAAGGAATCTAGATAAACTTTTTGCAAAAGCTATTGGGGTACCAGCATATGTAGCAGATGAACCTATGTATTGTGTCGTTAAAGGAACTGGTATAGCATTAGAACTAATGACTACTGGAGAGAGAGTATTTACATTTAATAAATCAATTACATAAAATATGGTAAAGTTCTTTTCTAAATCAGCAAAATCGTCTATGAAGCTAGAAGAGGTGACCTCAATACTTTCTAAATTAAAGATTCCAACTGGTTTGGTGTTTACTCCTACTAACTTAGAAATAGAGAAGAAAAAGTTTTTTGCTTCTGATACATATGAACCGCAATTCGTATACAAGGTGGTTAGAAACAGTAATAGTGATATATTGAAATCACTGTTACATGTTAGGGAGATTTCCGATGTTGATCCTCGTATTTCTGACTTCTATATTAACCTAATAGAATCAAAGAAACTTTCTAATGATTTAATGTATTCCGTAGGAGATAATGATTTAGTAACAGAGATATCATATAGAAAGTATGGTAAACCATCTGCATTGTTGTTTAGAAATTCGGCACGTGTATTAAGAGGTGTAGTTGATAATTACAATATTGTTAAATATCCAGTTATTAACAAAGATGATATGTTGAATTTTGAACAGATTAAAGAGATTTTTGAGATAGTGTTTAAATCCTTTGGATTGGATGATTGGAAGGTAGATAAATCAATACGTATTGCTAAAAATGGTGCAAAGGTTGCAACAAAGAGTAAGACAGTACTACTTGATGAAAATATACATAGATCAAAGTTCAAACTAAGAAAGACTCTTGTACATGAGGTAGGTACCCATGTCTTAAGATCTATTAACGGTACTAATAGTGGGTTTGAGGCTCTTTCTAAAGCTAATTTACCAAGTTATTTAGATGTAGAGGAGGGGTTAGCTACTTGGAATGAGTCTGATATGGATCTTTTAACTTTAAGATGGTTGAAAGAAAAGGCTGCTATGGTATGGGGTGCATATATTGGTGAAGAGCTGTCATTCAGAGAGCTATATAACTGTATGTTAGGTGTACTTCCTAAGAGATCTGCATTTGGAGTTGTATATAGATTGAAAAGAGGACTAGGGGATACTAGTTATCCAGGTCTATATGCAAAGGATATTGTTTACTTTAGAGGCTTTAGGAAGGTATTAAGGGAATTAGAAAAAGACAAATCCATGTATGAGAAGCTATATGCTGGAAAGATTGGGTTTGAACAATGTGAATGGGTAGATGAAGGGTTAATTCCTAAAGCAAAGATTATACCTTCTAAGGATATGTGGAGAGGGATATTTAAAAGAGTGGGTATTTAGTTTCCTTCAAATGCAGTAATTATTGCTTCTGCTATGTTTACATGTTCTCCTTCTGTTTTTGTTTCGTAGGCTGAAAATCCAGGATGATAACTTATTTCCTGTAGTAAAGGCTTCTCTTTCATATACATAAAATCTATAGCTAAGAAGTCTGCCTCAAGGATTCGTGAAATATCCTCTGCGATGGCTGTTATCTTCTCGTCGGAGATGTTGTAGTTAGTATATTTCCCTTTACTTACTGTCATGAAACTATCCGTTGCCTCTCTTTGCCATCCTGCTATTACCTTGCCCAATTTTACGAACACTCTTATATCTCTGCCACTATCTGAGAACTCTTGTATGAAAAACCTAGAGTGATCTAAATCCTTAAGATGTTCCTGTCTATACCCATCTTCACTTGAGATTAAGAATACATTCTTCTTAATCTTCTCTTCTCCATCAATTATCTGTACTCTATTGGCTCCTGCATATTCTTTCATTATCAATGGATATGCATTTAACATATCTCTATGTGCTAAGTAATTTCCATCTGTTCTAAAGTATGTATTAAAGTAGGGGATATTATGTTTAGAACAAAGCATAGCTAGCGCTATTTTGTTGTAATATGGGAAATTTTTAATAGCTTTTGAGTTTTGAACATATATCTTTTTATCGGGATTGTTTATATTATACTCATCAATGTAATCTATGATATATCTCTTAAGTTGATATTCAATTTCATTATGTAAAGCATGTCCTCTGAGTAGTATATGACTGTATTTTCTTATATCCTCTCCTTTAGCTTTTATCAATGTTTCACCATTTTCGAACTCAAATTCTAGTTCATCGTTATATGCAAGTGAGTAGGGGATACCTTTTTTGTCCAATTCCTCAATTAGCCTTAAATTGGTGGATGCAATATTGTTATCATTTTCAGTTTTTACTCTCTGTCTTTTATCAATGATTAGGTAGTTCATATCTATATTATTTTAATATTATCTATTAATTTCATCTTCTTGTATTTCTTTATTATTCCCATATTCTTTTTATCAGTACTCTGATCCTTTGTAATATATATTGTATTGATATGGTCAAATCCTAGGCCATTCTCTTTAACATCGTCCCAGTTCCTATGATGAAGAATTAGTATGTCCAACAAAGAGTTGCATTTAATTGCTTCTACTGCTTTCCATCTTTCTAAATCTTCATTAATTTGTATTCCATTTATTAAATATCTATCTTCGACAACCTCACCAATATTGAATTCTTTCTTCTTAAACCACGATTTTCTTAATAGTGTTGGTATATCAATTATACTTTGTCCTACTACTACGATTTTGTTTGCGCTATTTTCTTTTAAGAGTTTTTCTACAAATATATCTGATACATATCCTCTTTGTTTACCAAGTGTTGGGAATAGGTTAAGATATGCTTCTGGCATAGTATTTATTTCTAAGATAGCGCCATTATCCTTGGTTAAAGGTTTAGATATATCATTACACATTACATCTACACCTAGTGTAAATGCATGTATTGATTGTGCAATGCTTTCTACCATTAGCTTAATCTCTTTTCCAACACTATCTGTAAAGTCCTCTGTTACTCCTCCTTGGCTCATGCTTGCTACTTTACGTACATTCACCTGTTCACCTTTACTTGGTACATAGCCAAGAGAGAAATTTTGTTGTTTTAAATAATCTTTAAGTGGTTGATCTATATTAATAGGTTTAAGAATATGTGCAGGATTGTATATATTTCTTCTTGGGTCTTTATTAGTTTCTTTTATTAATTCTTCTACAGTATGTTTTCCATCTCCAATTACAAATGCAGGTATCCTTTTAGTTACTACTTCTAACTTACCATCAATAACTAGGAGCCTGTAATCTTCTCCTGAAACTTGCTCTTGAATCATAATTTTAGTCTGCCATGGTGATCTAACCTTACTTTCTAACCCTTTTACAATAGCATCATATGCTTCCTTTGCCTCTTCAAGTGTATTAATACCTAAAAAGACACCTTTACCACCTGTTAAGCCTGTTGGTTTGATTACAACAGGTTTTTCATATTTAGAAAATATCTTCTCAATATCACTTTTACTATCTACTATTTCCCACTTGGGTAGAGGTAGTCCTAACCTTTGTACTATTGTATTAGTTGACCATTTATCTCTCTGGATATTTTTTGCAATTACAGCATCTTTACTTGAGGATATGGACCCCGTTATATGTGATTGTCTACCACACCCTAATACATAGTATCTGTTGAAGAGGTCACTAAAACCTTTGTTGTATCCAGTTACAATTCCATCATCAACTATGGCAAGTGTAGTTTCAATATTTTTCTTATGTGCAGATTCAAGTATAGGGATTGTAGACATTGATTTAACTCTTTTTTGAATGATACTTTCTATTACATACTCTTTTGCTTTGTCTAATGTAATATCTCCTTTTGCTAATTTTTTAAAAATATCTTCTGATTCTCTCCAAAGGAATGGTAATTTTGACCTTATAG
Source organism: candidate division WS6 bacterium GW2011_GWE2_33_157 (assembly GCA_000989675.1). GTDB lineage: Bacteria > Patescibacteriota > Dojkabacteria > SC72 > SC72 > UBA12044. The sequence goes on along the minus strand of LBOT01000004.1, from coordinate 14,105 downwards.
TGAGGAGAGTGGGGGATATTAAATATTCATGTATGAATATAGGGTGAAAAGAGGAGATATTATCAAGGATTTCTGTAATTCCTCCAATATTACTTCCTTCTAATTGTATCTTTACAGTAGTTATATGAGATTCCAGATTCAGTCCTTGTATAGTTTGTGACATATTAAAGAGAAAAAGTTTAAATATTTTTAGCTATATATTCTAATATTGGTATTGCTACCTTTACACTTTCTCCTTCGTCAACTTTGTAGTGTAATCTAAGTCCTGGATTGTAGTTAATTTCATTTACAGCACATTTTACAGGTTTAGTTATATCTGGGGTTATTATATCTACTCCACCAAATTGTGTACCTATGGCTTTTACGGCACTTATTGCCAAATCTTTGTAATACTTATGAGTCTCCTTTGAACACTCTTGTGTAGTACCTCCTGTTGAGAGGTTGCAGTTATATCTTAGTATTACTTCTTCATTATTGCTAGGTATATATTTTAGAGAAATATTTAGATTTTCTAGTCTTTGTTTTACCTCATTATCAATGAGGATTGGCTTAAGTAAATTGTTTTTTCTTTCAATATTTTTCTTTTCAATTAACTTCTTTATATTATCTTTACCATTTCCAACCACAAACGCTGATTTCCTTCTAACTATTCCAACAACACTATCTCCAACAACTAGAAATCTATAGTTTTGACCTTGTATGAACTCTTCTCCTATGACTTTGTTTTCATCTTTAGCTTTTGATTGTTTGTATGCATGCTTAAAAGCTTTTTCTGTCTGTTTCTTATTCTTTGGTAGTAATGATACACCGTTTCCTCCAAGTTGTTGTGATGGTTTAATTACAATATCTTTGTACTGTTCAAAAAAGGAAAGAGCTTCTTTACTATTTTTAAGCATCATTTGTTTAGGTACAGGAATATTAGAGTAGGAGAGTACTTGGTTAGTAAGATTCTTTCTCTTAGCAATTGTTGTACTTGTTGTGTTTGTAAGTGGTGTGGCTGTATTGATGATATACCAATGTTTGTTGTTACTTTCAAATTTAGCCATAAGGGAATGGGTAATAACGGTGTATTTAATACCTAGTATGTCTGCTGCTTCTAAGTAATATGCCAAATGAACATTTCCAGCCTCTTGTAGATATTGTTCGTATGTTTTTGCCATTTGTAATTACTTAAATATTAAAATGTATTGCTTGTATCAATCAAATACCCAGAGAGATCACTCCTTCCTATTGTTATGGGATATATACTATCTACATTTTCAGTAGATACAAATTCCGTCATTCTTATCTTATCTGATATTTTTATTGGTATATCAAATACTGGTCTTACTTTTATTACCCCTTCTTCTACAATTTTTGCTAATCTTTTTATTCCATCTATTTTACATGCTTCTACTTCATTTCTATCTATGTAATCTTGTGCTTCTTTAAATGTTTCAAACCTTTTAGGTATGTTTAGTTTTGTAAATTCTTTATGTGTGTTGATAAAGCCAATACGGTTAGCTAGTTTAGAGTCTATTCTTGATGTTAATACTCCTGTATCCATAAAGGCTTTTACTTGTTCTTTTTTAATATCTTTAAAGTTACTTATCTTTGTAATGTTAGTATTTTTATCAAAGATATATATCTTTTCGATAATGTTAACGACTTTTCTTCCACTTATTGCTTCAATATTTTCTTCAATTTCACCACCAAAAAGATTTTTAGCAACCCTTATTCCGTGTTTAAGACCTTTGATCTCAATATCTTTTACTTTCTCTAATCTCCATCTAAGGCCTGCTTGGTTAGCTACCTGTATACCAAGACCAGGTCTTGCATTTATTTCAAATACAACAGGTCCTTTTTCTGCATCTATGGCAATATCTACACCTATATATCCTAAACCACTTGCTCTTTGACATTTAAGTGCAATTTCTAACATTTCATTCCAGTAAGGTATTTGAATACCACTTAGTTGTAAATTTTGTGTTAGATCTAATGTAGAATCTATCAATTCGTATGTGTCACTTTGAAATACTGCACCATTCATATGCATAGAGTAGGTAGTAATACCTGTTTCTATATCTATACCTGTACATATTGCTCCTGAGTGAAGATTTGCAGTACCATTAGATAGTTTGGTGGGTAGTCTTAACATTGCCATGATTGGTACTTGGTTAAAACATATTACCCTAATATCTGGGACTCCTTTGTAGGAATATTGTTTTAAAAGTGAGTCTGTCTTTATTCTTTCTTCTATTATCGCTATGTCATTTTTAGAACCCATTGAGAATCTACCCTCTAGTATATTTTCTATATGAAGTATTATATCTCTTTGCGACATGGTAGTTCCGTTTGGTCTAATCCATGACAATTTACCTTTCTCTTTTCCATAGAAGACGATGATTCCATTTCCACCCGTCCCCTTATTTGGCTTTATTACAAAGCTCTTTGGTAAACTATTCCAATCTAAGAACTCTAATTGCTTTTTAGTTCTAATTAATTTGTATACCTCAGGTGTTTGTATTAATTCTTTTCTTAGAATTCTTTTAGTAAGTATTTTGTTATCAGCAATAGCCTTGGAAGAGGAAGAGTTGTATGGTCTAACATACTCCTGATTTCTTCTGTTAAGGCCTAATACCTCTTTGTTAATACTTATTACCTTATTTATTCCCATCTTCTCTACTTGTAAATCTAAATCTAAGATAGTCTTTAAATCTTAGACCTTTAAAGAGGCCTAACAGGATATTTATAGCTGTTAGAAGTGGTACTATCCATAGGTTGTTTAATGCATAGTCTGATATTATTTCCCTTGATATTACAAACCAGCCTACTATGGCAACTACAACAGTCCCAAAGAGTGACATCAAAGATGAGGGTAGAGATTTTTTAACAAATTGTTTGATAAAGAAGTCGGATAGTGTTGCAATCGATATGAATGCAAGTGGTGGAATATTAGACATATTTTCTAAACCTAGTCCAAATTGGTCAATTAATACAAAGAAAAGAATTAGTGTGATTGAGAGTATTGTATAATTAGTAGCTATTCTTGTAATGTAGTGCATTCTAATTTTTTTAAGTACTGAGTAAGAGAGTAGTGATGTAAGAATCACAACTAGGGTTATTGCTAATCCATATTTTAATCCTGTATATGAGTATGCTATCGCTAAAAGTATTGGTGCAAATATACCATATGTTTTACTTCCAACAAGATATCTTGCAATACTAACAATGGTTGCAACAATACACATAGCAATGAGCAATTCTAGTACCATTTGAGATATTCCATGGCTAAGTAACCACTCTGTAAGTTTGGATGTCTCAAACATATTCAATATATGTAAAAAGTTAGAATATTTCTGCGTACATTATACTTTGTAACAGTATATATTGTCGATTAAAATAAAAAGAGGTCTCTTACGAGACCTCTAATATATTTTTCAGAAAATAGCGTTATGCTAACTCTACTGTAGCACCTGCTTCTTCGAATTTTGCCTTGATAGCTTCTGCATCTTCCTTCTTTACAGATTCTTTTACTGTCTGAGGAGCTGCCTCTACAAGATCTTTAGCTTCTTTTAATCCAAGCTCTGTAATCTCTCTTACTACTTTGATTACACCAATCTTGTTTGTACCAGAATCCTTAAGAACAATGTTAAAAGAGGTTTTCTCTTCTTCTACAGGAGCTGCTTCTGCTGGAGCTGCTGCAACTGCTACTGGAGCTGCTGCACTTACTCCAAACTTATCTTCCATAACCTTAACAAGGTCTGCAAGTTCTAAAACGGTCATTTTTTCAACCATTTCGATTACTTCTTGTGCATTCTTTGTTAATGTAGGAAGATCTTTTTTTACTTCGTCTGCCATTGTTTGTATGTTAAATAATTTAAATTAATATTAAGATTTCTTTTCAGAAATACCTTTTAATACCATAGTTAAGCCTCTTACATTACCAGTAACTACATTCATAAAGCCTGTAAGAGGTGCGTTCATAGTTCCAACAAGTCTTGATAGTAATACTTCTTTAGAAGGAATATCTGCTAATTGCATTACTCTTTCTGCTGTTAAGAATTCTCCCTCATATACACCTGATCTTGGTTCTAGTAATTCCGTTTCTTTTTGTGTCTTTTTAACTAATTTTGCTGGTGCTGTTGGGTCTTGTTCAAATGCTATTAATGCTGTTGGTCCATCAAACTCTTGTGTTTGTAATGGTTGGTTAGTATCTTGTAGCGCAACCTTAAATATACTGTTTTTAACTACTGTAAAGTTAGCCCCAACATCTTTAAGTTGAATTTTTAACTTTGTTACAGTTGCAGTATCTATCTTATCTGAATTTACTAATAGGTATCCTGATTTTGACTCTATCAAATCTTTATACTTTTTTAGTAAATCTTCCTTTTGAGTACGACTTTTAGACATCGTAGTATGTATTTAATTAATATTTTGAATTACCTATTACCTCGCATGGATTTATTTTTATACCATGTTTCTTCGGTTAATTACTGAAGGGATTATATATGAAGAGTAGGGGTTTTGCAAGAGAGGATAGTTATATGATATACATTGTTGATAGTTGTTACTATCTAAATGATAATCAAGCTATCCTCTCTTGTTGACGGCCTACCTATAACTGGGAGATATGATGTTAAAACCTTCGATTCTTGCAATGGGTCTCTTTTCTGTGCATGGTATTTCTTTGTCTAGTAAGGAGAGTAGTTCCTTTTTGTATTTCTCTACTTCTCCGCTGGCAGCTGGGCAATTTGGTGCTAAGCAAGTTGCCTCCTGACATAAACAACAGGGATATTGAACAATCTCTTGACTGTTCGCAACTGGGCAATAGAAGCCCTCACAATGTTGTAAATCGCATACACAACTGTCAACTCCGTTCATTTCACATCTCCTTTTTAAAGAACTAACTACTTGAATAATCCGTCAAACAGGATTCTATACCTAAATTATCCTATTGTAAAGGGATATTTGTGGTATTGAAAGAATATATAAAAAAAAGACCTCCGAAAAGAGGTCTAATTCAAAATCATTGTAATATTGAATTACTCAGGTTTTACGTATGTAACCTTAAAACTAGGTCCCATTGTAGATACAACATGCATTCTATTTATGGCTTGGTTATAGACTTTTCCTAAAACATCTTCTACTGCTGATACTGCTGTATGAATATTTTCTATTAACTTGTCATCATCCATATCTAACTTACCTGCTTTCATATGTATTACCCCTGAAGTATCACATGCGAATGTTTGTTTCCCCTTTTTGTATTCACTTACTGCAGATTTAATATCATCTGTTACAGTTCCATTCTTTGGGTTAGGCATTAATCCTTTTGGCCCCAACTCTTTACCAAGAACAGCAATTTTAGCCATTACCGATGGTGTTGCTATTGCAACATCAAATTGAATCTTATTCTCTTTAATATCTTCAATTAATTTTTCTAATCCAACATAGTCTGCACCTGCTTCTTTAGCATCTTTCTCTTTATCAGGTGTTGCAAATACTGCAATTTTTACACTCTTTACATCTGTAGAGTGGGGGAGAGAAACGGCACCCTTTATTGATTTAGGATCTTTATCTTTAGGTATATTTATATCAAAGTGTACTTCTAAGCTACCTACAAATTTGCTATATGAAGTCTTTTTAACTTCTTTAATAGCTTCAGATAGTGAGTATGACTTATTTCTATCTAAATTTTTTGTTACTTTTATGTATTTTTTTCCTCTTTTCATTCTATTTTCTATTAAACATTATATTTCAGTATCTATACCCATCTGCTTAGCAGTACCAGCTACTATCTTTGCTGCTTGGTCAGGATCTGAGGTATTTAAATCTGGCATTTTAACTTCTACAATCTTTTTAATCTGCTCTTTTGTTAACTTACCAACTTTTTCTAAGTTTGGTCTTGCAGAACCTTTCTTTATCTTTAACTCTCTTCTTATCAATTCTGATGTAGGGGGAGTCTTAGTAATGAAATCAAAAGATCTATCATCATATATTGTTAAAACAACAGGTGTGAGTATACCACCACCCTCTCTAGTTTTCTCGTTAAATTGAGCACAGAATTCTTGTGTAGATATTCCATATGGTGCTAAAGTTGGACCAATTGGAGGTGCTGGTGTTGCTTGTCCCGCAGGTATTGTAATCTTAATTCTTGTTTTTATTGGTTTTGCCATATTTGTTTTCTATATATTTTAAAGTTTACTTACCTGTGAAAGGTCTAATTCAACAGGCGCTTCTCTACCAAGGAATGATATGAGGACTTTTATCTTTCCCTTTGTAGTATCTATCTCTTGTACACTCCCTATGAAGTCTGCAAATGCACCGTCGGTAATCTTTACTGCTTCTCCTACACTAAACGATGTTTGATATGAGGGCTGTTCTACTTCCATGAATTTCATTATTGCTTTTACTTCACTTTCTGGTAAAGGTCTTGGATATTTATCTGTTTTAACAAAACCTCTTACACCTTCAGTATTTTTTACAATATCCCATGTATATGCATCTAATTCCATCTTTATTAATACATATCCAGGGAATAGCTTATCAGCCATTACATTTTGTTTTCCCTTCTTGACGATTATTTTCTTTTGTGTAGGAATTAAAATCTCTTCTATTTTATCTTGTAATCCAGTAGCTTCTATTCTTTGTTGTAGTTCCTTTTTAATACTATTTTCATATCCAGTTCTAATATTAAGAACATACCACTTAGCTTTTGGATTACTCTTTTTCTTTTCCATTAAAATATATATTTAAATATTTATATTAAAATTCTAACTTAAGGAATTGTGCTAAACCCCATTGTAACAATAGATCAAATCCCGATATTATGAGTGCAATTATAGCACAAAGAATGACTGTATATGCGGTTAAGCTTAACAACTGGCCAATTGTTGGCCATTGTGTCAGTTTTAATTCATTTATTACTTTTCTAATTGTATCCATATTCTTTAAGCAGGCCCACTCCGATTCGAACGGAGGACTACGGTTTTGGAGACCGCTGTTTTACCAGTTGAAACTATGGGCCCTTAACTGTTAAACAGCTTTATTTTATTTAACTTTAGTCTCTTTATGAGCCGTATGTTTCTGACAATGAGAACAATACTTACTTTTCTCCATTTTCTCCTTCATATTTTTTGTTTTGTAACTTGTGTAGTTTTTGTTCTCACAGATTTCACATTTTAGAGCAACTATATCTCTTTTTACTTTGGCCATTATTTCGCAACGTCAAAATTAATAATTAGAATACCATGGGAAATACAAAGTATTATATTGAAATATTGGTGATAGGTCAAATATATTTGTATTGTTTTTTGTGTTTGGTATACTGAAATAGTTAAATTGAGCAACTTGAGTGTATGGAGGGTATAAATGTTAACAATCTTACAGAAGATGTAGTAGGTGGTACAGAACAGAGTACAAAAGAAACTCTTACACCAGAACAGGTTATGGGAAAGATAGGGGAGACAGTAAATGGGATGGAAGAAATGGATAGGAGAACATTTATAAAGGTTGCAGGAACTACTATGATGGCAGCATTCTTAGCTGCATGCGGTGTTAAACCTAGCGAACAGAGTGAATCTGCAATACCAAATACACCCGTTGTACCAACGGAAAGACCAATACTTGGAGTAGAGCAGGAGTATGCAGAGAGAGGCTATGTACTAGTAAAAGATCCATACAGACTTGATTCAAGTGAATTTATAAAGGGAGAAAAGGGATACAATACTGCAATAGCTGAGAAATTTCCCTTCCCAAAGATTGGAGAAACAGATGAAAAATTAACTCTAAAGTATGGTGATGAGAATTTTCCAGTAGTTACATATCTTCATCATACTGGAGGAAAACCCCCAGTAGCAGGTGAAATACTCCCATTAATATATAAATTGCCAAAGGGCAATAAGGGGGTAGAAATTACTCCTTATGCAATTTCTGTTGGTGGAGTAGCTAGTAGAAATATTGATTCTAATGATGGTTTTGAGCGCTATTTAATTCCCATTGTTACTTCTGGAACTGATAGTGGTATCGTTCCCAATGTTGTTAATGGAGAGATTGTAAATAGTACTAACAAAGCTTTTGAAATTGTTCCAGATGGAGTTACTCAAAATAGACACGGGTTTCTGTCATGGGCCCTGTTAGCAAAGAAGGAAAAGGAATTGGTAGTTGAGGGAGTTGTGAACAATAACACCACAAAAATGTATATAGATTACAAAGACATACCAAGTGAGATATCTTCGTTAATAGGGGAGTAAGTTATTAAAAGCTGGATCTGAGAGTCGAACTCAGGACCTCATTCTTACCATGAATGTGCTCTAACCAACTGAGCTAATCCAGCGATTAGTGAAAATTATATCGTATCTTTGAGATATCTACAAAACTATTCCTTATCTTCCTTAAGATTCATCGTTTTCTTTAAGAAATATATCCAAAGGGGAAGTGCAATAACAGTTACGGCAATAGCCATTGCAGGAGCTTGCGGAGTAGAGTAGATTGAGGTATCTGGTTCAAAAAGAAGATAGTTTGTTAATTGATATATGGAAGTAGGTATAGCAATTATACTTACAATGCTATATAGAATTAGTCCTGCAAATGTATAGAACTTATGTAACCATCCTAATATTTTCTTTTTTTCTATCTTAGATATTGCATACTGGTGAATAGCAAATAGTATAGACATAGAAACGAATAGGGTTATTCCATTTATTAGATCTGTTTTTCTTTGACTGGTATCTACACAAAAGTCTGTTCCATTTAAAGTTTGAACCTCTCCCTGGTAGCACTCTTGGAATGTTTCTGGTTTAACAGTTGTATCAAATTTCTGTGCTTCTGTAAGGTCATTTGCTCTTTGTAGTGTATATGAGAATTGTATTCCAAATGGATATGAAAGAGTTGCCCTTATTGTTGTTGAAAGACCTATCACTGCTATACCCAGGGTAAGAAAGGAAATGGCATAGAGATATATTTGTAGAAGTGCCTTTGGGGAAATTTTGAAAGAAAACTTTTTATCTTCTTTTTTCTTTATCATTACTACTATTATATATACAACTACTCCAATTGCAAGAACAGCTAAAGCAACACCAAAGAAGAGTACGAGAAAACCCATTATATTACTCATATATAGAGGTTACTCATTTTAATTTGCAGAGGACTGGATTTGAACCAGTGTATCCCGAAGGAGTCGGATTTACAGTCCGATGCGTTTGACCACTCCGCCACCTCTGCGTGGAGCCGAAGGAGAGATTCGAACTCTCGACCCACGGTTTACAAAACCGTAGCTCTGACCAACTGAGCTACTTCGGCTAATTTACAAGGCAAGTTTAATATATAGTGGAAATATAGTCAATAAACGCCCCAGTCGGAGAGGGATCATAGAGCTCTACCAATAAAGGTGGGATCCCTCAACATAAACCCAAGGGTTTATGCGATTTCGGGACTCCAAGCTCATGCTTGTGGAGCTATGAACCTCTTATTCCAACTGGGACACTATATTTTACACTGAAATTGGCAAGTTATCAAAGTATCTAAAAGCCCAACATTGAAAGAATACTGCTTAGTGTATTTCCAATAAATGAGGAAACAAATTTAGACAAGGGGGAGAAAGGTAGTATTAAGAGAAGTATTAGTATGATTGAATATTTCTCCAATCCTTCCCAATAAGATCTAAGATTTTTGGGTAATATTGCTCTTACAATTTTATGACCATCTAAAGGTGGTATTGGAAGGAGATTAAAAATGGCCAAGATAACATTTATAGTTGTAAATGTGTATAGTAAAAATACTACAAGTGGTTGGGTAGGGTTTAATAAATAATTGATTAGGGCAATTAATAATACAAGTAATATATTTGAAATGGGACCTGCGATAGCAACTAATGCCGTATGAAATTCTCTTTTTGTAAAGTTGTTTTCATTTATAGGTACTGGTTTACTCCATCCAAACCTGAAAAGAATCATCGAAATAAATCCAATAGGGTCAATATGCTTTATTGGATTTAATGTAAGTCTTCCTTCCGCCTTAGCTGTGGCATCACCAAGTTTGAATGCAGTATAAGCATGTGCATACTCATGTATTGTTGCTGCAACCAAGATCGATGGTACTGCTACCACAACCCAATATATAAATTCTTGCAAAGAGGAAAACATAATATATCTACTTGATAAATAAGAATCTTTTTGATAATATCATCTTGCTTGCGAATCTTCAATTATGAAATAATTAGAAATGGCAAAGGTATGTGAATTGTGTGAAAAATCTACAGTAGCTGGAAGAAGAATACAGCATCATCACTCCATTGGATGGAGATTTAAAGCACCAAGGAGTACTAGAGTATTCAAACCAAATCTAAGAAAGATTAAGGTTGAAATAGATGGGGATGTTATAACCGTTAATACATGTATGAAGTGTTATAAGAGACTTCAAAAAGATAGTAAAGAATAAGTATAGAATTTTTCCTCGTATTGATTTTGTTTAAATGATAAAATCATCTGAATTAAGATGATGGAATTTAACCATGTCTATTTTTGATTCAATTTGGGAATTGTTTACATACGATCTAGGAATGGATCTTGGTACTGCTAATACTATGGTATACCTTCGTGGTGAAGGTATTGTAGTATCAGAACCTTCTGTTGTAGCAATTGATAAAAGATCTAAACAGGTTTTAGCGGTTGGTCAATCTGCAAGAGAAATGATTGGTAGAACCCCTGCTAATATAGTTGCCGTAAGGCCTTTAAGAGATGGTGTGATTTCCGATTTTGATACTACACAGGCTATGATTCACCATTTTATTAAAAAAGCACACAACAACTATATCAGAGGATTTAAAATTCCAAGACCAAGAATTGTTGTTGGTGTTCCATCTTCTATAACCGAAGTAGAAAGACAGGCCGTAATAGATGCTGCAAAGACAGCAGGAGCAAGAGAGGTCTTTATTGTGGAGGAAGCAATGGCAGCTGCAATTGGTATTGGATTACCAATAGAAGATCCTTCTGGTAGCATGGTTGTTGATGTTGGGGGAGGAACTACTGATATAGCGGTTCTTTCATTAGGGGATATCGTTGTAGATAATACAGTTAGAATTGCAGGAGATGAAATGAACCAAGATATTGTTGACTATGTAAGAGATAAATATAATATGCTAATAGGGGAGAGAAGTGCAGAAGATGTAAAAATTGAAATAGGGTCTGCTTCTCCATTTAAACAAGAGAAAGAGGTAACTCTACAAGGTAGAGACTTAATTACAGGACTACCAAAATCAATTAAATTTAGTAGTACAGAGGTAAGAGAAGCTATAAATGTATCTCTTTCTCAAATTACAGAAGCTATAAAGGATGCAATAGAGGATACCCCACCTGAGTTATTAAAAGATATCTTTAATGATGGAATATTTGTTGCTGGGGGTGGAGCATTAATCAAAGGTTTAGACACATATTGGAGAGAAGAGCTAAATATGCCAATCAATATAGTTGAAGATCCTATGGCTTCAGTTGCAAAAGGTACTGCGAAGATGTTGGATCATATTGATCTATTGCAGAGAGTTCAGAAGTCTTGGGAAGAGCTCATTTAATAAAGAGGATAAAAATGAAAGGAATCTCTAGTACAAAAAATTATGGTCTCTTTTTTTTCTTTATCTTTTCAATAGCAATTGTTTTTTTAGGTAGAACTCCTGCAAATGGAGTAATTAGATATCCATTCTCATATATTTTTGAGCCAGTTTACTTTGTTGGTAACTCGTTAGGGTCTTCTGTATTTAGTTGGGGTAGGGCGTTAGTAGATGCCTCTTCGTATATTTCTGAATACAAAGATATGCAAAAAGAGATCATCAAAGTAAAAGCAGAAAACGAGGAAAAGATTTTAAACTACCAAGAGTATGAATCTCTTAAATATCACTCATCTATGCTTTTAGATGAGAGAAAATATATAGAGGGTACGGTATTAAAATACTTTGACAAGGGGGATATACAGATAAATATTGGGAAGGAGGAGGGGGTCAAGGATGGCAATGTTGTAAGTATAGGGAGAGTTTTTATTGGTGTAATTTCGGAAGTAGATGCGAAGGGTTCGTTGGTAAGACTTCCAAATAATAGTGCAAGTAATTTTGAAGCAATAATTGTTGATTCAAATATAGATATAGGTATAGAGAAGAGATTAGATAACTTTATTAAATCAACTGGGGTAGTAAAAGGGGAAGTAAATGGCATAGTTATTGAAAACATGGGTGTTAATTCAACTGTTTCTGATGGAGATGTTGTAATACTGCGAGATGAAAGAGTAGGAGATCTATATATATTAGGTACATTAGTTGGAGTATCCAAAAACCCTGCTTCTACATCAAAGAGTGCTGTTGTTTCTCCAGTATTTGATTACTCTAACCTTTTAACTGTATTTGTAAGGATTAAGTAAATATGATTAAGATACTACTATTAACAATTTCGTTTTTTCTTTTAATCTTTTTTGAGAGTTTCCTTTTTAAGGCTTTCTCATTTTCAATATTTGTCATTATTGCAGTTTCGATGTGGAAGAGAATTGGTAGTATATGGTATTTCATATTCCTATTTATCGGTGGTATTACATTAGATATTGTATTTCACCAATCATTGGGTTTACATACATTAGTATTATCCATACTCCTAATTTTTCTCTGGTTCTTGTGGTTGATTGTGCCTAGAGAAAGCTGGTTTGGGTATATCCCTATATTAGTTTTTGTATTCCTGTATTACTTACTTCTATTGGTACTGGGTTCTTTACTGCAAGATAGTGTTGTTCCACAGATAACATTTGGTGTAATTGGAGGTTTTGTGGTTAAAAGTATAATATCAGTTCTAGTTTGTATGGGTATTGATTCGTTGTTCGTTTCTGTAAGAGATGTAAAGGGTCAGGATAAAATAAGGTTAAGATAAATAGAATATGCCAAAATTATACTTTGATGAAAAAGTTAATAAAAAAGTATTACATAAACCTATTAATAGTTGGAGGGGTGATAGTTCTGTCAATTTAAAGTCTCGTTTCCTAACTAAGATAGTAAATGGCAATGGTGAGAAGATTTCTCTTTCTGCTTGGAATTTTATCTATGCTTTTGTTTTGTTTGGTTTGGTATTTACAGTCCTGGTTTTCAGTATTGCTAAACTTCAGATTGTTGATGGGGAAGAGATGTTAGCGAGATCTGAGAGGAACAAGGTAAGGATAACGTCTGTGAAGGCATACAGAGGGGTAATATTTGATTCAAATGGAGAGAAGTTAGTTGAAAATGTTCCCTCTATGAATGTGTATGTTTCTATTGAACCGTTTATTGAAGAGGACGGAGAACTAAACAACATAAAATTACAGGAAAGTATGGATACCCTGAGGGGTATTCTTGGTGAGCAATGGGAGAGTAGCGACACAGAGGGTAATATTTATGATTCACTATCTGATAGAGTCTTCTCTATATATAAAGATAGTATATATACTAGTAAGATACTGCTGGCCAGAGATATTGATAATGATATGGCTATAAAAATTAAATCACATGAGCAAGAGTTACTTGGGGTAAGTATTGATAATGGAAGTAAGCGAAAATATATATACAAGGATATATTTACTCATATTTTAGGTTATACAGGTGAGACATCTGCAGAGGATATAAAAAAGTATACAAACCTTTCTAGTGGAGGTATTGTTGGTAAACTTGGTGTAGAAAGATACTATGAAGAAAAACTTCAGGGTACACATGGTAAACAGGCTGAGGAAATAGATGCCTTTGGAAGATCTGTATCTGCAGAGCCATATATGTTAAGTGAACCAGTATCAGGTCAGAACCTGTACTTAACAGTTAATAAGGATGTACAGCAAAAGTTATATGAGCTTTTAGGGGAGGCAGTAACGAAAAATTCTGCGGCAGGTGGTGCAGCAGTAATAGAAGATGTTAATACTGGGGAAATCCTTGCTATAGTTAGCTACCCAAGCTATGACAACAACCTCTTTATTGGCGGGATATCTCAGGAGGATTACTCTAAAATCTTAAATGACAAAGGGAATCCTCTACTTGATAGAGCTTTGTCTGCACAGATTCCTCCTGGTTCGACATTTAAAACAATTGTTGCAGCTGCAGGACTTGAAGCTGGGGTAATAACTAAAAATAGTAC
>LBOT01000003.1:54256-89752 GCA_000989675.1 candidate division WS6 bacterium GW2011_GWE2_33_157 | reverse complement strand
TTGGGTGGTGTAATATCTCCTGCAGATGGTATAGGGGCTTCTGAGCTTAGATTTGATGAATTACAGAAAAGAATAAAGGAATTAATGGAAGAGAGTGAAAAAAGAATAGAAGTAATTGTAGCAACCAATCCTAGTCTTGAGGGAGAGGCGACGGCAAGCTACATACTTGATATGTTTAATAGTGAGGTAAAAGATAGTAAAATACAAATTACAAGATTAGCAATGGGTCTTCCTACTGGAGCAGATTTAGAGTATGCAGACAGGTTAACATTAAAGAAAGCGCTAGAGGGAAGAAGAGATATTTAAGGGAGTAAAAATATGAAACTGTATTCAACATTAGATAGAAAAATAGTAGATATTGTTCCAATAAAGCAAGGAGAGCTTTCCATATATAGTTGTGGTCCTACAGTATATTTTAGAATGCATCTTGGTAATTTAAGGGCATATGTAAACTGGGATATATTACATAGGGCTCTTCTTTACCTTGGATATGATGTAAAAAGGGTAATGAATATAACGGATGTAGGTCATATGTCTTCTACAGATGATTTTGGTAGTGATTTTGGTGAAGACAAGATGGATAAACAGGCAATTCAAGAGGGTATACAACCAATAGATATTGCAAATAAATATACTGATACAGTTTTAGATGATTTTAGATCACTTAATATATTAGCTCCAAATGGTAGTGAGATTCCTAAGGATTTAACACACGAAAATATACAGGAATATGGTTGGAGTAGGGCTACTGAGTATATTCAACAGATAATAGATATTGTAAAAAAGATCGAAGCTAATGGATATACATATGAAACTAAACAGGCTGTATATTTTGATGTAACAAAGATTCCAGAATATACAATATTTACAGGACAACAATTAAGTGAGAAAGAAATTGGGGTTAGGGAAGAGGTAGAGGTAGATGATGAGAAGAAGAATCCTGCAGATTTTGTTCTTTGGATGAAAAGAGTTGGTAAGTACAAAGATCACATTATGAATTGGCCTTCTCCATGGGGAGATGGGTTTCCTGGATGGCATATAGAATGTACTGCAATGGGTACTTCAATACTAGGAGAGCACTTCGATATACATACAGGTGGTATAGACCATATTCCAGTTCATCATACAAATGAGAGAGCTCAAAATATTGGTACGTTCGGACATCCAGTTGTTAAATATTGGATACATAATGAATGGCTATTAAACAAAGACGAGGATAAACTCTCTAAGAGTAAAGGAGGTGCATACACACTTCCTGAAATAATATTATTAGGTTTTGATCCTCTTGATGTCCGATACTTCTTTGTATCTATTAATTATAAAACAAAAGTTAAATTCTCCTTAGAGGCGTTAGAAGGTGCAAAGAATTCAAGGTTATCTCTTTTAAGAAGAGTTCAAGAATTAGGTAAAAAGCAAGGTACAGTTATTCCTGAATATGTAGAAAGATTTAAACATGAGCTAGAGAACAACTTAAATATGTCTGGTGTACTAGCATTAATAAACGAATTACTTAAATCAAATAATCCAAAGGAGAATATTCTTTCTACTATCTATGATTTTGATAAAGTACTTCGTTTGAATTTAAATAGTGAGATTGTAAAGGAAGAGAACGTCGATTCAGAGATAGAGGGGATTCTTAAACAGAGAGAAGAGGCTAGATTAAACAAAAATTTCTTAGAATCAGATAGATTAAGAGATTTAATACTTAGTAAGGGGTATAAGGTTTTAGATACACCTAATGGTCAAACTTTAGAAAAAATATAATGGGAAATCAAAATACATTTACAATATTACTTAGTAAGGAACAGAGTGCTAAGGTTAAGGATGTATTGTTAGCAAACAAGTGGGTAGAGGAGGGTGATAGTAATCAGTATGTTGTGTATAGATTGAGAAGTCCTAGGGGCTCTATAGCGCTTCTATATAGTAGTGACAAAATAGTATTCCAAGGGAAAGAAGATTTTACTTCCTTAATTGCAAATATAAAGGAGAAAGAGGTAGATATGGAGATGGGTAGTTTTAGACCACATCTTGGTGTTGATGAAGTAGGTAAGGGAGATTATTTTGGTCCTCTAGTAGTAGTTAGTTGCTTTATTACAGAAGAGTTTGCAAAGAATGTTAAAATACTTGGTTTTGCAGACTCAAAGAAATTCTCAGATAAAAAGATTATGAACCTATTTAATAATGTAAGAGAGTATCCCTACTATTACTCTTCTATTGTTCATCCTTCTGAATATAATACATTGATAAAGAAGTATAAAAATGCGTCACTTCTACTTGCTAAACAGCATAGTAAGGTTATAGAGATTGCACTTAAAGATTTAAAAGAAAAGAATATTAATTGTGAATATGTAGTTATAGATCAATTTTCAACTTCAAAGAGTAGAGTAATAGATGAATTAGGAAAGTTAGGAAAAGAGACAGAACTTATACAACATCACAAAGGAGAGTCTGATATAGCTGTTGCTTGTGCTTCAGTAATTGCTAGGGGAATATTTTTAGAAGAGTGGGATAAAATGAATGATAGATATTATTTTGATTTTCCTAAGGGTTCTTCTAATGTCTTAGAGAGTGCTAAGCTATTCGTTTCAACACACGGTGAGAAGGAGTTATCTACTGTAGCAAAGGTTAGTTTCCGTACTACAAAGCAGGTATTATCTAAGTCTTAATTCTTTTTCTTAAAGTCTTTTTTAAGAGATTTTATTAAAAGTGTTAATACTATTACTGATGTTATACCTACTATTATTTCAAGTATATAACTGTTTATTTCTATTTCAGGATCTTTAGGATTATTGTCTAAACCATTATATATATGTGCAGTGGCAACTCTTTTAATAAAGAGATCAGAGAAGTGCCATGTATTACTCTTAACTTCTTTCTCAAATACTTCATTTGGATACAGTTCTTCTCTTTCTGGATTTATGTATATATATGTAGGTGGGTAACTATTCCTATCATTAAATACATCTATTCGTCCGTTTGGTGTTAATACAAAATTAGATTTATTAGTAATTGTGTATTTAAGTACTAGTGGTGTAACAAAGGGTATGCCTTTTCTTTCAACAGAGAGATTAACCTCAAAGTTAGTAGTAGCGATTCCTTTTATTTGATCGTTTTCATCAACGATATCTAATATCACTAATTGAGAAATACTCTGGTTTATATTAACATCCTTGGTATTAAGAATTGGCGTTAGAGCGAGGATATTAAAGTATGTACCTTCAGCTAAGTTAGCAATAGGGTATATTTCATACTTAATATTAAATGTTGAATTTGCTTTTACCGTTATTGTATCTGTATCTGCTTTTATGAAAATCTTCCTTGCATCTTCTGATATATCATCAGTCTTAGGATTGTAGTAGTAGGGGGCTATTTTTACTTCTACATCTCTATCTTCTCCATTTTTGTAAATTACACTTCCATATGCACGTTGTCCTTGTGGTAGTGCAACTCTGTTTATAGCAGGGTCTATACTGCTACTTGCATATATTAAAGGTATACCAAATACGGTATATATTATTATTAATGTAACTAGAATTTTTAGCAGTTTCATTTCCTGTTTTGTAACTTCTTTCTACTTATAGAGTAGATTATACCAGCAAGAGCAACGACAAGGATAGCGACAATAATTTTCCAAGGAATTATCCAGAATGTTACATCTTCTGTAAGTACTGCAAACCCTGGTTGTATACTTCTATATGTAACCAACAATTTAGCTTTTAATGGCCCTAATGCTATAGCCTTGTTTGGAGAAAGATATCCTGATTGAGTCCAATTATCTATGTAATTACCAGTATTCTCTCTTAAGAGACTTTGAGTATTTCTGTTAAACTGTATTCTAGCTACTTCTTGTCTAAATATATTTGTTATTATAATTTCTCCAGAGGGAGTAATATGTGTGTCTCCAATGTTTTTTATTGTTGTGTAGAAGTTTACACTTGTTTTTTCATACCACTTTTTCTCTGTAGTAAAGGTAAGAAGTTCTGCGTTTTCTACGAATTCGTCACCTATCTGAATTAGTATTGGCATACCAGAACCTAAATTTGTGAACGCTGCAGTCCCTTTTCTTTGTGCATCACTTTGAGATATTAAGAATATTTCCGCAGTATACTCACCATTCGTGGCATCAGGAGGAACATTTATTATGTATTTTAATTTTGTATTTTTGTTTGATTCAAGTTTAACTAAACCCCGTGGTGTAACTGTAATCCATTTTGCTGCGGAGAAGTTATATCCTTTCTCTTCTTCTTCTGTAAGTACTATTGCTGTTCCTGGTTGGTTCTCTATCTGTCTAAAAGGTTTTACCATTATCTGATAATTATCACTGTTTTGAGACATATTCCAAAATACTACTTCTCCTTCGTAGGACTCTCCTGGAACAAGCTTTAGAATTTTTGAAGTTGGAGCAACACCAATTGAAAGAGTACTCTGAGCAAGTAGAGGACTCGCACTAAAACAGAGTAAAATTACGGGCAGTAATAGTATTCTTTTATATTCCCTAATTATTTTTAATATCATTATTTAGTATGCTAGTAGTAACCACCACAGACAAAGTATACCGTTTCTTGATATGTACCTGCTGGTGCAGCTGCACTTGCCTTTGCACCATATGTTACTGTTGAAGATTCTCCAGAGAGTTGATTCCCATTTTGATATAGAACCATCTTTGCACCTGCGAATAGCCTATCGATTGTACCAAATGTTCCAGCGGTTGTATCTACAAAATTAGTAGTCACTACTGCAGAACCTGCTGTATCTGGATCAGAGAGTGTCATTCCAAAACCTGTTATACTTGCATTTGTAAGGTCTAAAGTAGCAGTTGTACCTGATTGTATTAAGTGAGTAGTCGCTGTTGATTTCCATAAACCTGCATCTGTTGATCCATCACCAGTACCATATACTGCCCAGTAATATCCAGAACTAGTTGTTGAGGTTGTAATAGTATGAGATCCAGTAGCATATGTACCTCCAGGGAATAGGGTTCCTAAGTTAACTGTATTCGCACTTATCGTACAATCAACTGTTGCCATATCTGATACGGTAGCAGTAATAACCACGGCATCATCTGTTAACAAGTCTATCTTGAATGATTTTGAATCTGATGTTGTTCCCTGTGATGCTGTGACTGTAATTGCATGTTCACCAGCAGCAGCAGCAGTTCCAATAACACCCAAATTATTCCCTATCTTAACACCATATGTAGTTCCAGCTGTTAAAGCACCTACACCAGATATTGTGAATTTATCAACCGTTCCAACACCAGAACCCTGTGTACATGCACCAGTAAGTGTACCTGGAAGAGCTGAATCGATTTGCCATCCTGTACCACTCAAATCGGCTGCAGGATCCGTTGCTGTCGCTGTAATAGTGAGTGACCCTTCTGTTCTGCACCATGTTGCATCTTCTGCGTCTGGGAATTCTAAAACTATTGTTCCACCTGTTGAGATGTTTGATGAAGGGTTAATTGCTAATATCATTTCAACTGTTTGTCCCGCAGCTCCAGTTAAGCCAGCCTTTATTCTGCTCATATGAATATATACATTTGTAAGTGTACCTGCATGTGCGGAGTAGATTAGTAAGAAAGAACCAAAGAGGATAAGAAAAAATGTTGGTATAACAATCTTCAGGGTTGGTACCAGGCTTTTCACATTGGGCAGACTAACAATTTATATTCACTAACCACTATATTTAGTACAGATTACAGCTTGTAAAGTGTAGTGTCAATAGTTAAAATCTAGGAATAAAAACAAAATAGATACTCTCTTGATAGTCACTTGCAGCTGTTTTATTCATACCAGGTTTTGCTATTACATTTAGTCCCATTCTTCCATTAAAAACAGGAGAATCTGATTCATATACTTTTGTAGCAGTTGTACCTACAATTCCTACACTGTTTGCAGTTCCAGTATAGTCTGTCATTGCAGATATTGTTCCTAGGTATGAATATGTATCTTGAGATATATATGCATTTTGTATTCCGAATCCATCTGAAGCTGTATCAAGATCTGCTGTCGATGAAACTATTGTTTGTCCTGTTGTATTACTATATAGTCCTCCATTTAATCCTCTCACTACTATTGCAAATCCACCTTCCGAATTAGTAGAAGCATCTAACCATATTCTATCTCCTGCTGTCACTGCTGGAGCACCACTTATCAATTGATATGCTCCTGTAAATGATATGGAGTAGGGAGATGCACTTTCAGCCGTAGTTCCACTTGGTCCTGCAATATCTATATCAAAAAATACAGAACCTGCTGATGTTGTTACACTAACTATTGGTCCTGGTTCTGTTTGTGTAAAGTCTCCGTGCAATGCGAATGCTCTAATATAGTAGAGTGTATTGGTTTGTAACCCTTTAATATTGAATACTTCTGTTTCCCATTCTGATTTAGTAAGAAAGTCACTTAAGTTATGAGTACTAATTGTTTCTGGCCAAAAGGAAGATCCATCTATATACCTAATATCTGACGCAAAGTTATCTTCAGATATCATTACGGCATAAAGGGTGTCTGTTGGGTTATCATTTGTATCAATCTCGAATCTAGCTTTGTCATAACAACCACTTGGACCACATATTGCAACCATACCACCACTAGTTAGTTCTGAAGGTCCTGTTGTACAGTTTGTTGATCCACTAGTAGTTGTTTCAAAACATGATATTTCTGGTACAGCTGGTAGGAATGCTTCCTCTGGGCTTGTAAACATTTTATAACTTGAAGAGTAGTTTCTAGGATTGTTTGATATTCTTCCTACTTCAAGTAGAGCAGAGTAATCTCCATCTAATGTTTGTGTTAACCCTCCACCTTTTGTAGTTGCTCCTACTATTTTGTAATTAGGAGAATCTAACTCTGCTGCAAATATATTTATTGGCAGCATTATTATACATATATATATGAATGCTTTTAGTATATTTTTTGATTTCATTGTTGTATTCAAAATGATATGGTAAGTAACAAGTAATAGTCAAATTATTGTAGTATGCGTTAAGAAGTATGTGTTTATGATATAATTTGGGGTTTAGGAGAGATGTCAGAGTGGTCGAATGAGACGGTCTTGAAAACCGTTGTACGGGTTACCGTACCGTGGGTTCGAATCCCACTCTCTCCGCCAGTTAAAGAGGTAATACTTTAAAGCTTAAAACTTCCCAATCATCTTCTTCAATGAATAGAATTACCTCTATTTCGTAATTATCCTGTTTATACATTATTATTGCTGATTTACTCATGTCTTTAACGGTAACGAGATTTCTTTTAGTAACCTTCTTTTTTGATAAATCAATCGGTTCAAAATCTTCTAAAGCACTTCTAAATTCTTTAAGAGTATTAATAGATTTATATGATGCAGTAGTTAGTTGATATGCACCTTGTATATCTCCTTTTTCTATCCTTGTTAAGAAAGTATCAGAAATTCTTTTCGCATCCTTCGTTGGTAAAAGAGTTAATTGGTAGATTAGAAATGAGAGAGAGGCAACCATAGCAATACCTATTAGAATAGGGGTGATTAAATGTTTGTATTTGAAGTTTTGTAAGAAAGTGAGGTTAAGAGATATCTTTTTTCTTTCTTTTTTTACAACAGGAGTACTCGCAATCTTATTAATTATAGGTGTCTTTTCGGTCTTACTTTTTTCTCCTAGCGGTCTAGGTGGTTTTAAAATCATTTAAATTGATTCTAACTTACTAATTAAAGATATCACCTGTCATTACTGTTATCAAGATATATTTGCATTCTATATATATCTGTAATATATTGAGGCATTTAATTAATACATTTATACCAATATGTTTGGAATAAATTTTAACAATGGTAATAGTGCTAAAAAGAACGGGAATAATCAGGATGTAAATATATTTGATGTTAAATCTGTAGACGAATTTATTGAGAAACTTACATTGGGTTTTAACAAAACTTTAGAAAGAGAGATTAGGGAACAATTAAAAAAATTAAAGGTTGAGTATAGGAGGGATGATCAGAATGCTATTAATACTGGTATTACAGCGAATGCAGAGGAAGCAATAAAAGAATGGGTATGTCCAAGAATCCCTAAGTGGGTTACTCCAGACATGCTAACTGCATTGGGGGTCTTTTCTGCTTTTATGATTGCAGCTGGGTTTATACTTGGTTTCTTTAATGGGTATTACCTTATCCTTGTTGTTGTTGGTTTGTTTCTACATTGGTTTGGTGATTCATTTGATGGTAGCTTGGCAAGATATAGAAAGCAGACTAGACCAAATTATGGATATTACATTGATCATATAATTGATGGTTTGGCAGTAATGATTTTCAGTTTTGGTTTGGGTCTTTCTGGTTTTGTTAAGATAGAGATTGCCCTTGTCTTTGCAATAATGTACTTACTTTTAATGATACATGTTGAGTTAGTTACATTCGTACAGAACGAGTTTAGATACTCATTTGGACTAATAGGTCCTACTGAAATGAGAATTATAGGAGTGATGTTTACAGTTGCAATGTTTTTCTTACCAATAATTCGATATGACGTATATGGTCATTCCTTCACGCAATATGATATTGGACTAGTTGTAGTTTCTATCATCATGTTCCTTATTCTTCTTTTTAGCATCTTAACTAAAGGAATTGAATTAGATGCGATTGATAGAAAGAAGTGGAAGAAGGAGATATAACATAGTGATTTGGTAGTTAAGAGATTTCATTTCCTTGTTGTAGTATCAATACTCTGGTACTATCTAATCAGGAGGTTTATAAAATGAAAGTTAGATTTAAAATTCCATCATATGTACAGAAAGTAGCAAGTATTCTTGCGAAAGAGGACTATGATGTATATCTTGTAGGTGGTGCTATTAGAGATATTGTAATGGGTAGAACTCCACATGATTTTGATTTAGCAACTAGTGCATTGCCAGATGAAATGCTTGAAATTTTTCCTAGATCAGTTGCAACTGGTGTTAAGTTTGGTACTGTCCTTGCTCTTGTACCAGATATAGAGGGAGAGAATAGGGAGGTTGAGGTAACTACATTTAGGAGCGAATCCGACTATGTTGATGGTAGGTGGCCAAGTAAGGTTGAATTTGTGAATGATATTTTTAAGGATTTAGGGAGAAGAGATTTTACAATAAATGCTATGGCATTAAATCTCTCCGACTCTGATTTAAATGGAGAAGATGTAGAAAGAGAGTGGGAGATATTTGATCCTTTTAATGGTGTTGCTGATATTAATTCCAAGGTTATTAGAGCTGTTGGTACTCCAATAGAGCGTTTTAAAGAGGATGGATTAAGAGCATTTAAAGCATGTAGATTAGCTTCTCAGCTTGATTTTGAAATAGAGGAGGAGACATTAAAGGCAATAAAGGAGAGTATTCCTGTTGCAAAGCAAGTATCTATGGAGCGTATTAGAGACGAATTTATGAAATTACTTTTGAAATCTCCTAAGCCATCTAAGGGTATTGAGTTAATGAGAGAAACTGGTTTGTTAAATATATTTCTTCCTGAACTTTTAGAAGGGTATGGTGTTGAACAGAAGCTGTATCACTCAGATGATGTATATTGGCATAGTCTTAAAACTTGTGATTTTGCAGAAGATAGTGTCAAATTAGCTGCTCTTTTACATGATATCGCAAAACCAAGGACGGATATGGGTAATGGTCACTTCTATGGCCATGATGTGGTTGCTGTTCAAATGGTAGATGAAATAATGAGGAGATTAAAATTTTCTAAATCTGAAACAGATAGGGTAAAGACTTTGGTAAGAAATCATATGTTTTACTATCCACATGCACAAAAAGAGGAAAGTAAAGAAGAGAAAGTTGTATTTACGAAATGGAGTGATTCTGCAGTTCGAAGATTTATCAGAAGAGTAGGTGAGGAAAATATAGAGGACCTCTTTAAGTTAAGAATTGCAGATGCTACATCTAATCCAAATTCTGCATTTAAACCTGATGAAATTACAGAGTTACAAAAACATATATCAAAAGTAAGACAAGAGGATATGGCTATTAAGATAGAGGATATGGAAATAAATGGAGAGGATTTAAAAGCCTTGGGGGTTGAACCTGGTCGTAAGATGGGAGAGATATTAAATAGATTGTTAGATATAGTGATTGAGGACCCCCTTATGAATACAAAAGAGAAATTGTTGGAGGAAGCGAGACGTATGTTGTAATATTTACTAAATAATTTATTTACTGCCTGATATGAAGCTAAAATTCTGTGGAGCTACTAGAACAGTAACTGGTTCATGTTTCTATGTGGATACTGGTAATTTTAAATTCTTAGTTGATTGTGGTGCTTTTCAAGGTAAGGATGAGATTGATGCACTTAACTATGAACCTTTTCCTTTTGATCCATCACAGCTAGATGTGGTGTTTCTTACCCATGCTCATTTTGATCACTGTGGAAGAATTCCAATTCTTGTTAAACAGGGTTTTCATGGGAGAATAATTGGTACACAACCAACTCGTGATTTAGCTAAAATAGTACTTTTAGATGCAGCTAAACTGCAGCAAGAGGAATATGAAAGATGGCAGGCAAGAAGTAATAAAGAATCATTTAAAAGAGGATTGTCTGAAGAAGGATCATTGTATGCTGAGAGGAAACCTCTTTTTTCTGAACAGGATGTTGAAGATATGTTCCAACTGTTTGAAGTATACCCATATGGAGAATCAGTGAATTTTAAAAATGGAGTAGAGTTTCGTATGCGTGATGCAGGTCATATACTGGGTTCTTCAATATTTGAGTTTTGGATAAAGACAGAAGCGGGTAGAGAAAGAAAGATTGTTTTTTCTGGAGATTTAGGTCAGCCTGGTGCAAGAATAGTTAGAGATCCCGATTTAATTAGAGAGGCAGATTATGTAATTTGTGAGGCTACATATGGAAACAGGTTGCATAAAAATAAAGATGAAACCGTATTAGAATTACTTTCAATTCTTAAACAGGCACAGCAAGAGGGTGGTAATGTATTAATTCCATCTTTTGCAATTGAAAGAACACAAGAGATTCTGTATGAGATAAATTTGTTTGTTGAGAACAAATTGTTAAATCAAATTCCTGTGTATTTAGATAGCCCTATGGCCAGCAAGGCTACTGAAATTTTTAAACAGTACCCAACATACTATGATGAAGATGCAAGAAGATTGCTTGAGAAGGGTGATGATCCATTCCATTTTGAAGGGTTAACTACATTAGATTCTGCAGAAGAGTCTAAGAGATTAATATCCAAAAATGGGATAGTGATAATTGCCGGAAGTGGGATGTGTACTGGAGGAAGAATAGTTCATCATATTAAGAATAATATAGAAAAACCTACTACACACATGGTATTTGTTGGATATCAGGTGGAGGGAACGCTTGGAAGAAAAATTGTAGATGGTATAAAGGATATAAGGGTAATGGGAGAACCTTTAGTTGTAAATGCTAAGATACATACCCTAGGAGGGTTCTCTGCTCATGGTGATCAAAGAGACTTAAGATATTGGTTAAGAAGTTTTGGCCATTCACCTAAAAAGATCTTCATAGTACACGGAGATGAGGAGATATCCATTGGTTTTGCAAGTAATATTAAAGCAGAGTTAAATATTGAGGTAGATGTACCTAAATTAAATGAAGAATTTGAAATAACATAATGAGTGTTAAACAGATATTAGATATAGAAGAAGATATAAAGAAATTGAACATTCAAGGTGCTACTAATGTTGCTATCGCAACGGTAGAGGGAATGAAAATTTACATAGAAGAGTCAAATATCGGACAAAGGGATGTGTTTTACAACGAGTTGGTTAGAGTGGGAAATAAGTTAGCCAATGCTCGTTTGAATGAACCTTTAGCAAGGAATGCTGTTAGGTATGTACAGCATGTGTCTAAAAGTAAGGTTGCTGATTTACACTTTGTTAATGATATGAAACAACAACTTTTAGATATCTGTGATGAGTACCTATTTCGTATATCAGATTCAAAGAGAAGTATTGTTGAGTTAGGGGTTCCATATGTAAAATATCTAGAGAATGTACTAACACATTGTCATTCTTCAACGGCTGTTTCAGTTCTTAAAAGTATTGCACAAAATAAGAGTTCATTTGATGTTGTGTGTACTGAAACTAGACCTTTGTATCAGGGTCGTATAACAGCTAAAAGTCTTTTAGAGGAGGGGATTTCTACTACCTTGATATCGGATAGTGCGGCTGAATCATTTGTAATTGGTAGAGGGTCTGTTCCAATAGATGGAGTATTCATAGGATGTGATCAGATCACATTAGATGGTCACTGTATTAATAAGACAGGTAGTTGGGGTATAGCTATGGCTGCATTCCAAATTGGTAAGCCTTTGTATGTTGTTTCACCACTTTTGAAAGTAGATCCTAATATTGGTTTAAAAGATATCGTTATTGAAATTCGTGAAGATAAGGAACTATGGAGTGATGCTCCAAAGAATCTTAAGATGTTTAATCCAGCATTTGAGATTGTTGATAACAAACTAATTACTGGTTTTATGACCGAATTTGGTATTATTAAACCTGAAGAAATATCTGGTATAGTAAAAGCTAAATACGCTTGGCTATTCGAATAATATGTTAAATAAGACAAAAAATGGCAGTATATCTGAAGAGTAAGAAACTTGATCTAGGAGCAGGCAAAGATCTATTTATTTTGATACATCAGGATGATGCAAATGAACTAGGTATCAATGAAGGAGAGAGGGTTTTACTAGGTTACAAGGACATAGAGCTTTACGTAAGAGTTATAATTACGGAGAGTGAGATAGCTACTGGTGAAGTAGGTCTGTATGAGGAGATTCCCGAAGAATACAAGATACCAGATGGTAGAAAGATACTGATAGATATCCCTTCTAGGAGTAAGTCCCTAGAAGCTATAAGGAAGAAGATTTCTGGTCAGAAGCTAAATGAGGAGGAATTACTCACAATTATGTCAGATATTGGTTCTAGAAAGCTTAAAGAAACTGAAGTAGCATTTTTTGTTGCTACTTTCTTTAGCCCAGGTTTTGATGATGATGAGATAGCTTGGATGACTAAGGGCATGGCCGATTCAGGGGAAAAGTTGGAGTTTAAATATATAAAAAATAACAAAGATTTGGTAGTTGATAAACACTCCATAGGAGGAACTGCGGGTAAGGGTATAACTCCAATATTAGTTTCAATTCTTGCTGCAAATGGTTTAGTTGTTCCAAATAGCTCAACAAGAGCAATCACTTCTCCTGCTGGTACCACGGATATTTTAGAGAGTGTTATGCCAGTTTCTCTTTCAAAAGAAGAGGTATACAAGGTCGTAGAGAAAACAGGAGC
Organism: candidate division WS6 bacterium GW2011_GWE2_33_157; assembly: GCA_000989675.1. Classification (GTDB taxonomy): domain Bacteria; phylum Patescibacteriota; class Dojkabacteria; order SC72; family SC72; genus UBA12044. The sequence goes on along the minus strand of LBOT01000003.1, from coordinate 76,484 downwards.
TTGTATGATATGGGGTGGTTCGTTGTATTTAGCCCCTGCAGATGATGAAATTATTAATGTAGAAAGATCTATAAAGATACAGGAATTCCAAAAGGTATTAGTTAGTATCGTTGCTAAAAAAATAGCAATGGGTACAACATCTGTATTAATTGATTTACCATACGGTAAAGGTACTAAGATTGAGAGGCCGGATGACTTAGAATTTCTTAAGAGAGAGTTTGAGAAACTATTCAATAGATTTGGTATTAAGTGTGTAACATTCAAAAGGATAGTGAAAGGTCCAGATGGTAGGGGAGTTGGTCCTATCTTAGAAATGAGAGAGTGTTTAAGAGTACTTGAAAGAGATGAGAAACGTTCTCAAGAGTTGGAAGACATAGTGATACAGATGGCTACTGAGATCTTCGAGTTTAATAAAAGAGCTAAGAAGGGGGAGGGTAAGAAACTTGCTCTAGAGTTACTCGATTCGGGAAAAGCTCTAAAGAAATTCTGGGATATAGCTAAGGCTCAAGGCGCAAAGAAAGAAACCCTTTCTTCTGAATTAGAACCGGGTAAGATTAAACATGAGGTCAAGTCTGAAAAGAGTGGAGTTATAAAGAATATATGTACAAGAGAAATAGTGGAGATAGCAAGGTCTCTTGGTACTCCAAAAATAAAAGAGGCAGGAATATATATGAATAAAATGCCAGGAGATAGAGTAGAAAAGGGTGATATACTAATGACTTTGTATGCAACTACTAAAGATAGAATGGAAGAGGGAATTAAGGCTGTAGAGTTCGAGAAGCTTTACGATATTTAGCTCTTCTGATTAAAGATGTTGTTAAACTTGCAAGTGCAATTAGTAATACTAGTACTATGGATATGGGGAGTACTACTATCAATGCTTTTCCAACGGTTGTTGTTTTTATAAGGGTATTTACAATATCTCCAGTTGAGTTTTGCGCTTCAAATGTAATATCGGAGTATGATAGAAGAGAGTTCTCATCCTTAATGTCCTCATTTGTAACAGCATATATTTGTATTTTGTAATCTGATAGCTCTTCGCTACTAACTGTGTCTGCAGAGTACATTCTTACACTTGATAATTCTTGATCATAAAATGTTTCCCAAAGTATTCCCTCTATATCTTGTCCAATCTTCATGTTATCGCTCTCGTATGTTGGATCTATACTTAGCCACCCATACTCAGGTACCCATATTTGAACCCACTGATGTCTAACATTACCACTTTCATTTGTCTTTGATAGAACATCTAAATTTGCATATCCAAGTGCAGCTCTTGCAGGTATTCCTTGGGCTCTTAGTAATGCAATCATAGAGTCTGCATACTCCATACATACAGAACCTCCTCCTTGTAATGCTGCTTTAGCTCCAATTCTTTGATTGTTCTCAGCTATTTTACTTTGATCATACTCTAATATTTCATTTACATATTTGTAATCACTTCTAACTATATCCATTAAATATGTTTTGTCTGTTGCTAATTTTCTTGCTTCCTCAACAATGAATGGATCATTTACTTCCCAATATTTTGTAGCAGAAGTATACTTAGAGAGTTTACTGTCCTTAGAAATATCCTCTACATATTTAGTAAATTCTAGATTCGGAATTTCTCGTTTGTTGATAAGAGAGTTCTGTTCTACCCATATATATCCTGAAATGTATATATCAGTACTTTGATTTGCGGGTACTTCAAATTTAGCATTTATATTTCCTTCCTCGTCCATAGTGATACGTGTAGGAGTTGGTATTATTTTCTCTATTTTTACCTTTTGATTTGTCTCAGAAAGTTCCCTTGGAAGAGATAGCTCATATATATTAGTAGATAAGGCACTTATTACGTCCGAATATCTTTCAGGAACAATTTCATCAGTTTTAGGTGCTGTATATTTTAATTCAAACCTATACAACTGTTGAGTTCCAAACTCTAAGTATATAGATTGTCCTAAACGATCTTTAGAGTCGAAATAATAAATAGTTTTTTCATCGTTTTCTTCTGTACGATATGTTGAAGGGTATATTTTTGCGAGTGGGGGAATAGTAGCATCTGTAACTATCTTAAGGTTATATGAGAGAGCTGTTTTAGTTCCTGTTGTTGGGTCAATTTGTTCAAATATAGTATCTTTATTTAATGCATGAGATTGTATTAAAACCCAATCATTAACCATTTTAACTAGATCATGTGTTTTATACCTTACATATATCCTATATGGTGAACCATATATAGTTTGTTTGTAATTTGGAACTTTAACATATATACCATCTCCTAGTTCTAATTCTTCTACCGTGTATAAGATTGCTTTCCCTTTTTCATCTGTTACAGTAAGAGAGTCAAGCTTAAATTGTCTTTCTATTTCTACTTCATACTCCTTTGTTTGTGGTAAGTCTGGAATATGAAATATCTTCTCTCCCTGTGTAGAGTAAAGGTACTTCTTGTTCATTACCTCCCTTATATATTCTGTAGTGAAATCAATAACATTAGAGCCTGTTGTATATGTTAATGTAGTGTTGTTTTGAATTACAAAATCACTACTTTGAGCTAATATTCCTTTGTAGGATATTAGTAGGAAGGAAAAGGTAAGAAATATTTTAAAAAAGTTTTGGGTATTTAATCTCATGTTTAATATATTACTTTAGAATTAATATCTTTGAAAGTGGTATAATCTGGGTCGTAATATATTAAGTAAATGGCAGTAAATATGGATAATATTGTAAGGTCTCATACACTCTCTTTGGGGATAGTTGGATTGCCAAATGCGGGGAAGTCTTCTTTGTTTAATGCATTAACAAAGAAATCAGTTCCTGCAGAGAACTATCCATTTTGTACAATAGATAAGAATATTGGAGTAGTAGAGATTCCTGATAGTAGGTTAGATATGTTATCAAAGTTTTTTGATGCTCAGAAAATAGTTCCATCTGTAATGACATTCGTAGATATAGCAGGATTAGTAAAAGGAGCTTCGAAAGGAGAGGGGTTAGGTAACCAATTTCTTTCACATATTAGAGAGGTAGATGTAATAATATACGTACTCCGAGCTTTTAATAGTGAAGAAATAGTACATGTATATAATAGAGTAGACCCTGTTGATGATTTTGAGATTGTACAATCAGAATTAATTATCAAAGATTTAGAAGCTGTTGAGAAAAGACTTGCACTTGTAATAAGGAATAGTAAATCGGGTGCTACGGATGATTTACAACTACAAAGGAATGTACTAGAGAAAGCTAAGAATTGGTTAAATGAGGGAAAACCTATAATTGATATGAAATTAACTCCTGAAGAGAGTGAAGTTATTCGTGAACTATGGTTACTTACTAATAAGCAGAGATTATTCTTACTTAACTGTAAGGAAGGTTTGGAAGGAGAGAAAATGAATGATTGGATTGAAGGATTGGCTAAAATATCCAATGATCCAGCACATGAATATATATTAAAGGTAGATATTAAACTTCTTTCAGATTTAGCTAATATGCAAGAGAGTGAATTAAATGAATATATTGAATTGCTTGGTAGTAAGCCAATTACTGTTGAGGATGTTATTTTAGCTGCATATAATAGGTTGAATTTAATAACCTTTTATACTGGTTCTCAAAAAGAGTGTAATGCATGGAGTATAGAGAAAGGTGCTAATGTAAAAAGTGCTGCAAGTGTTATACATACAGATTTAGGTAAGAACTTTATTACGGCGGATGTTGTTAATGTTGATAGTATGCTTAAAGTAGGTGGATGGAATAAAGCAAAAGAGGAGGGCTTAGTAAAGAATATGGGGAGAGAATATATAGTTAACGATGGAGACTATATTATTATTCTTGCTAATGGATAATACAATTGTAATATCTTATTTTTTCTGCTAAAATCCATTCGCATTGAACATTAAGTTAAAAGAGTAAGATAGATGTTAGTAGAGAGAGAAAAACAATTCAAAAATTACGAAATGATGGTAGTATTTAAGCCATTGCTTCCTGACGACCTAAGAAAGAGTATACATAAGGAGTTTATGGATATGATGGAACAGGGTGGAGGTGAAGTATTAGATGTGGATGTTTGGGGTAAGAGATACCTATCTTTTAAGATACAGGGCCATAATGAGGGATACTATATCGTTTATAACTTTAGGGGATTACCTAAGAATATAAATGAAATGAAGAGGTTATTACAATTAAAACAAGAGATATTAAGATTTATGATTGTAGAGAGTGATAACCCAGGAGCAATAGGAAAGGGAATTAAGAAAAAAGAAATAGAGGTATAATTCAATATTAGTTAATGTTTGGTTGGTAATATTAAGGTAAGTTAAATTTATATATATACAAAAATGTCAGCAAGGTCTTTAAATAAAGTTCAGTTAATTGGTAATTTAACAAGAGAGCCAGAGTTAAGATATACAACTGGAGGTACTCCTGTAGTTACTTTTGGGTTAGCAACAAATAAATCATGGAAAGATCAAGGTGGAGATATAAAAGAGATTGCAGAGTTCCATAACATAGTAGCTTGGAATAAGATGGCTGAAATATGTCAGCAATTACTTGCTAAGGGAATGAAGGTTTACATAGAGGGTTCCCTAACAACAAGATCATGGGAAGCAGAAGATGGTAGTACAAGATACAAAACAGAGGTCAGGGTAAATGATATGATTCTTTTAGATAGTAAAGGTAAGCAGGGGGCAGGATTAGAAGGAGCACAAAATAGTAATAGTGAAGAAACAGAAGAAGTAGTAGAGACTACTCCTGTTGAGGAAGAGACTGATAGTAATAATGAAGATCCTTTAGAGGATTCTGATTTACCATTTTAATTTGAATAGTACCGATTAATGGCAGAGGTTAAGGTAAAAGAAGAAATAAAAGTAGTCGCACCATCAATAGAGGATGTATTTGATGAAAAAACCGTTACCGAAGAAGAAACAGATGATTCATATGGTGGAAAGAAAAAGATTAGAAAAAGAAGAAAGATTGTCCAAAATCTTTCATGTCCACTTTGTGATTCAGGTGTAAAGGAAGTATCATACAAAGATGTATATCAATTGAAAAAGTTTACTTCAGTAAGAGGTAAAATTATTTCTACAGAGAAATCTGGAGCATGTCATAAACACCAAAAGCAGTTAAAGAGAAGTATTAAGAGGGCAAGATTTATGGCATTACTTCCATATGTATCAAGAGAGGTTTAATTAGATATTAAAGATATTGAATAGAGGCCGAAAGGCCTCTTTTTGTTTTAATATTCTTCTTTAACTGGTAAACTGTTTGTAATGGATCGACTGCCTATTTTAAAGAAAAATGCATACTTAATTGTATTGGTTAAAGATAACTATATTTTTGCTAATTTAGCATATACTGATTTTGTAGCCCAAAGGACATATTTACTCTCAGATATTACAGATTTATCACCATTAAAGTTTAGATTAGATGATATTGTATTTAACAAAAAATTTTGGTTTGAATATTTTAATGCCTTAGAAAAAGAATTTGATTGGGATATTGTTAATAGAGAATATGAAGATATTTTTAAAATAATTGATTTTAAGGAAGAGGGGGTAGGGGTATCTGGTATTAAGGTACTTGTAGATGATAATCAGCCATTTTTCAATAATATATATAAGTCTATAAAAGAATTCTCTGGTGATGTAGTTTTAAGAATCCTTGATGATAAATATATAGAGGGACTTACAAAAGGTCTTTTAGATAGGTTAGGCTATGACGATATTCTCTGGTTGGATTTAGATCTTTCTCATTTCTCTATATATCGCACAAATAGAGTATCTCACGGTTCTGGAATGTTTAAAAAAGAACAGAGTAGTGGTATTCAATTTAACAGTAGTAAGATTGATTGGAATAATGAGATTGGATTAATAGACTTTATTAAGAGTTCTCAATTACAAGCATTTCTTTCAGTAGATTCATCTTCAGAGGAGATATCTGATAAATGGGCAAACTTTGTTGCTCATAGTTGTGAATATATTATAGAGCCCGTTGTAAATGATTTGTTAAGAGCATTTACAACAGTTCAGAATCTTTCTACAAAGAGAGAACACAAAGATAAGCTAGAGGGATTTGGAAGAAAAGATAGTGCAATATTTGTCACAGGTAAATTGGGAAGACTTTTAAATAATAGAGATTTGTTACTCTCTACAATAGATGGATTAGAATTGGAAGGTGTTTTTGACTTGTTTGTTGATAATAATAATACTGTTTTAACATTTGGTAAGAGTATGACAGAAACAGTAGAAACAGAGGAGATATTGGTATTAAAAGGAGATATTCTTCCTAAGGCATATAAGGTGGTAATTCCTGAAATAACTTCTTCAAGGAGTAAAAATAAGGTAATGTTTTCAGGTAAGATATTAAGTCAAGACTTTGAGAATCCGAAAGAAATATATGCACTTAATCCTGCACTGGAGATATTAAAATTACCATTGGGTAAGAATAAAACGATAGTAGAAGGTAGTTTAAAAAATGGTGCAGAGCTATCTCATCATACATCAAATAATATTGAATTTCTGTCATCTATTGGTGGGGTTGTATATGAATATTTAGTAATAGATTGTAGAGGTAAACCAATTGTATATGGTCCTAAAACATATGATAACAAGATAAAATTAAAACTTTGGGAAAGTGGAAATAAAGAGTAGGATATTTGAAAAATATACGGATTTTAAATTTAATATTCCTCTTTTTAATAACGATAAGGTAGTTATTAAAGAAGGTAATATAAATGTAGGAGATATTCTTTTAAAGAGGTCTCAAAGTACATTGAAAAAATCTCTGTATGTTCCTAAAATGCTTAATTGTAAAGTAGAGGAATCAGAGAAATATCTTTTAAGAATGGATGGAGAGTATGTAGAAAGGGATGAGATATTAGCAAAGAAATTAGCATCTTCTGGTTTAACATTTACAGAGATTACTTGCCCTGTAAGTGGAGTATTAGAACTCTCAAGAATTAAACAAGGATATATAGATATACTTGGAGAAGAGGTAGAGTCTGTATTTAAAAGTGATTTTACTGGTTATGTAAATGGTATTAATCCTACTGATGGACTTACAATTACATCTAATGCTGTTTGTGTAGATGGGGTAGTTAGTACAAAGAGTAGTGGTAAACTGTTTGGTAATTTAGAAATACTTGGAGATGGAGAGAGTATATTAACTGAGAGTTCACTAGATGTGGACTATACTGGTAAGATAGTGTGGGTTGGTCCATACCTTTATAACAGAGTAGCTGTGGAGCTTTTTGAAAGAGGTGCTATTGCAATTCTTACATATTCAATGTCATATAATGAGTTTAGAAATATTGGACTTCCAATAATGATATTAGGAGGGTTTGGATCTGTACATTGTGATAGTTTGTTTCTTAATAGGATAATATCTTTAAAAGGGAAATTTGTAATTGTTGATTGTAGTGAGAACCAACTCTTTGTTGTTACGGACTCAGATATAAAGAATAAGGGTTGGTTTGTTGATATGTATATCAACCAACATGTCATATCTAGATCTACATTGACAAATGGGTATATAGGGAGGGTGTTAGAGTATGATCAAGATAGTGGTATGGTAATGGTTGATTTTGGTAAAAAGGGAACCTCTTTGATACATTTAGGGCTACTCGATTTCATCGATTTGTAATTATCCTTTAATGGGTAATATAATCTAACTTAGATTACTTTAAAAGAGACTACTATGGAAACTAACAATAGTAATGGTGCTAAAACCTTTGGGATATTAATGCTAGTAGTAATAACATTTTGCGTAGGTGTTATTTTCGGTAGAAGTATAGATTCTTCTTCTTTAGACTTACTCTCCTTTGGAAAGACAAGCAATATAGAGTTCAATTTGTTCTGGGATGTGTGGAACCTAATGGAAGATAGGTATGTCGAGAAAGATAAAGTGTCGGAAGAGGATAGGGTATATGGTGCAATTAAGGGATTAGTAGATTCATACGATGATCCTGCAACAATATTTCTTACCCCAGAGGAGACAGAAAGTTTTAATGCTTCTAATGAAGGTAAGTATTTTGAGGGAATTGGTGCAGAATTAGGTTATGAAGATGGAGCTATTATAGTTGTAACACCAATTGATGGTTCACCAGCAAAGGCTGCTGGTATAAGGGCAGGGGATTACGTTCTTTCTATAGATGATTATGAGGTTAAGAATGGAGATAATATATATGAGATAGTCCAAAAGATTCGTGGGGAAGCAAATACTGTAGTAAAAATTAAAGTACTTCATAAGGGTGAATTAGAACCAGTTAGTTTAGAGATAACTAGAGGTGAGATAACTGTTCCTAGTATGACTGTCTCATACGTTGGTACTAAGAAGGATGTTGCATTAATTGATATTGCAAGATTTACAGACTCTTCATATGAAGAGTGGGCTACAAATTGGGATAATATAGCAACAGAAGTGGAAGCAAAGGGAGTTAAAAAAATATTAGTTGATTTAAGGGGTAATCCTGGAGGATATTTTGATGCAGCTATATATGCAGCTGATGATTTTATTGATAGTGGAAAGATAATATCAAAGCAGGAAGATGGTGATGGAAATGTTCAAGTATTTAGTTCCGAAAGTGGTGGTAGGTTATTAAATAAAGAAGTTATTGTTCTCGTAGATAATGGTAGTGCATCTGCATCTGAAATATTCGCTGGTGCTTTGCAAAAGAATGGTATTGGTCAAGTATTGGGTACTAAAACATATGGTAAGGGTACAGCACAAAGCGTAATAGATTTAAGGGGTGGTGCAAGTATACATGTAACTATTCTTAAATGGTTACTCCCAGATGGGCAATGGTTAAATAGAGACAATCCTATTACCCCAGATGTTATAATAGAGAACACGACTCAGGATTTTCTTAAAGGTGTAGATAAACAGTATGAAGAGGCTTTGAAGTTAATAAACAATTAATTTGTTAACTATATAAATATGGAAAACGAAGAGAAGAAAGTAGAGGATACTCGGGTCTCAGAAAAGGTAGATATAGTGAAAAAGGATAAGATAAAAGTACCTAGATTAAACTTTGATAATTACAAGCATCTAAAAGTATTTGGGATTTCATTAGTAGTAATTGCTATTTTACTTTCGATATCCGTTTGTATATTACTACTTGTTAGGTATTCAGATACAGTACAGAGTTGGGTGATTAAAGACGAAAATAATCAAGAGAATACTCCTACAATTACTGTAACAGAAGAGGAGAACGTTATTATTAATGTTGTAAAAAACTCTTCAGAGTCTGTAGTAAGTATTGCAATTAGTCAGCTAACATTAAAAAGTGGAGAGGGTTTGGTAGATGAAGTAAGTAATATTGGTACTGGTTTTATAGTTGAATCCAATGGTGTAATTATAACGAATCAGCATGTGGTTTCAGATACATCTGCAAAATACAAGGTAATTACTAGTGATGGAAAGGAGTATGAGGTTATAGAAATTTTGAGGGATGATAGTAATGATATTGCAGTATTAAAAGTAGACGCTACATCTTTGAAGGCATTACAGTTAGGAGATTCAGATAACTTAGTTGTGGGTCAAACAGTAATAGCTATTGGAAATCCATTAGGAGAGTATGCAGGAAGTGTTACAACAGGTGTAATTAGTGGATTAAAGAGGTCTGTAACAACTTCTTCTGGTTGGTTTGGTACCTCACAGAAGGTGTATGAGGATGTAATACAAACTGATGCGGCTGTTAACCCTGGTAACTCTGGTGGACCATTAATAAGTTCAGAGGGCAAAGTTGTAGGTGTAAACTTCGCAACTACATCGGGTGCTGATAATTTGTCATTTGCACTACCAATTAATAGGGTAAAACAAAGACTTGAGGAATACAGAACATATGGTAAATTTATTAAACCTTATATAGGTATCTCATATCAAATGATTTCAGAGTATGAGGCAATGTATTATCAAAATGTTGTAGCCGGAGCATTAGTAGTTAATATTGATCCTCAAGGTCCTGCATCGGCTACGGATCTTAAAAGAGGTGATATTATTACTAAGATAAATGGAGAAGCTGTTGAACAATCTCTATCATTCCTTATCCAATCTTACAAAGTAGGGGAGGAGATAACTTTAGAGGTATGGAATAGTGGAGATAGTAGGAACATAAAAATTACATTAGTAGAGGCAGAGTAATTTACTGTATTAATATAAAACGGCTCCTTTCAAAGGAATCTTGTATTACAGAAATTTTCTTTCTAGGATAATATTTCTTTGCTAGTTTATGTGTATCTTCAATTATAGAAGTTTCTGTTTCAAGATATATTGCTGTAACACTTATTTTCTTTCCCTTTATTTGCTCAAATAGCCTTTTATATAACTCTAAACCAGTCTCCCCACCATCCAGTGCTAATCTAGGTTCATAATCTAAAACACTTTTATTAAGCTTTGTATACATCTCAGTTGGTATATATGGAAGGTTTGCAACAATTAAAGTATTACCTTTTAGAGGGGTAATATCACATATTAAATCATTCTTTACCCATTTAATATGCTTTTTCTTTAATACATTCTCTTCATTAATCTGTGCTATCTTTAAAACCTTCCTTGATATATCTGTTGCATAGATTGAGTAGGGTGATATATCTTTAAGTAAAGATGCAATTGAAATGGCTATACACCCACTACCTGTACCAACATCAATGATATTTTTTATTTTCTTCTTTTTAATCAAATCTACGGACTGATATACCATTTGTTCAGTTTCAATTCTTGGTATTAAAGTATCCTTTGTTACCTTAAATTGGATACCACAAAACTGTACATATCCAGATATATACTCCCAAGGTTCTTGTTTAAACAATCTTTCAAAGATATTACTTTCAGAAATATGTCTTTTCTTTTTTAGGTATTCAGAAATTTCTCTTGATATTCTGTGATAATCGGGATATTTAATCTCTTGTAAGAATTTTTGTATTCTAAAGATATTGGCTAAGTTACTTTTCATTTTTAAGAAGTTCTAGTTGAATACCATCGATTACATCATTTGTTAACTTCTCCAAATCACCAGAAAGAACTTCCTCAATATTATGCCATGATTTCTTTACCCTATGATCAGTTATTCTGTTTTGAGGGAAGTTATATGTCCTAATTTTTTCGGCTCTCATACCACCACCTATTTGAGAGGATCTCATATTGGATCTTTTATCTGCTTCTTCTTGTCTCTTTTTCTCGTACAGTCTTGATCTTAAAAGAGCCATAGCTTTCTCTTTGTTTTGTGCTTGATGTTTTGTTTCTTGGCAACTTACTACTATTCCTGTCTCAAAGTGAGTAATTCTTACTGCTGAGTCTGTTCTGTTTACACATTGCCCACCAGCTCCTGATGCTCTCATTACATCAATTCTAATATCTTCTGGGTTTATCTGTATATCAATTTCTTTTGCTTCAGGGAGTATTGCGACAGATGCAGTAGAGGTATGAATTCTACCGGAGGATTCAGTAACAGGTACTCTTTGTACTCTATGTACACCACTCTCGTACTTAAGTTTTTTAAACACATTCTTACCATTTATATGTGCAATTACTTCTTTGTATCCACCTCCTTCAGTTACACTACTATCTATTATTTGTATCTCCCAACCATTTTTTAAAGCAAAATTCTTGTACATGTTAAAAAGTTCTGCAGCAAAAAGAGAAGCCTCATCTCCACCAGCTCCGGCCCTTATTTCTAATATTGCAGATCTGTTATCATCTACATCTGTAAACTCTCTTTCAATCTTTAATTTTTTAATACTCTCTTCTTCCTCTTTGATCTTTTCTTCTACATCTTCAATCTCTTGATTTGCTAATTCTATTAATTCTTTGTCATTAGATTCTTTTAATATGTTTTCTGCTTCCTCATATTTTTTAATACTATTTTGAATTGATTGAGTGTGAAAATATAGTTGAGAGTAGTAGTTAAGGTCAGAACTTAGCTGAGACATGTTCTCACCATTGTGTATATTAGACATCTTAGATTCTAAAGCTTCCTTCTTTGTCTTAATTTCCTCTATTTGATAGTTTGTTTTTAGCATTTGTATGTCCATACCTATGGATAATATCATTTAAATGAATAAATTAGGAGGTGTTACTTAGAGATGTTTGCGTTAGCAAGCATATCTTTGAGTGTAAGAGTAGAGGATGGACCTGTTTCCATTTTGTTCTTTTTAGTTTTTCTTTCAGCCATTTTTTCCCTCTTGGTTTTAAAAGACATGGTTGCTGTTTTCTTTGCTCTCTCTTCAAATCTCTTAACCAAATTCTCTGTGTCTACAATCTTTTGTTCCCCAGTATAAAAGGGGTGACACTTTGAACAAAGTTCAACATTTAATGTGTCAGTAGCTAAAGTTGAACCTGTTACAAATGTATTACCACAGGAACAAACTACTTTCAATTCACTGTTATATTTTGGATGTATATTCTTCTTCATAACAAGGAGGATTATAACAGATGGAAAAGGTTGTGTCTATAATGGGAAGGAGTATTTTAGAGAAGAAAAGGAGGCTTAAAGCCTCCTTCCTTTTATTTTATCTCAATCTGTTTCATTTGAGATTCTTTTGCTTTTGGTAACTTTACTGTAAAGATTAAAACTTTGAGAGTATGAATATGATTGAAGAGTTTTAAGGAAATATTTCTTTTCCTTTTCTTCTTTCTCTTCTTTACTCTTTCCTTCAATACTTAAGGTGTCTCCAGATACAGATATTTTAATATCTTCCTTCTTAATACCTGGCATAGCCATTTTTACAAATATTGTATTATCTTCCTCCCAAATATTTGCAGAGAGATCCTCAAATCCTCTAAACATATCGTCCCATCTATTTAATGGAGTGAAGTTAAAGAAGTCATCCATTAAAGATCGGATTGGTGTATATACAGTTTCTTGAGGTTTTTGATTTATTTTTACTATCTTCATAGTATTTTTAAATATTAAAATTTAAATATATATGATTAGCAAAGTATAGCGCCGAGTGCTAAATGTTGTCAAGAGGGTTTGTAAGAATATTGATGTGTTTCCGTTGATTTTAGTCAAAGAAAAAAATATACTAGAGCAATATATGAAATATTCAAAAAGAATTGAAAATAGAGTGAGTAGGATAGAGGGACAGATTGGTGGTGTAAAAAGGATGATGAAAAGTAATGCAGAAGAGGATAAGGTGATGACTCAGTTGCAAGCTGTAATATCTTCTTTAGAGAGTTTGAAATTAGAAATGATTAGAAAACAGATGAAAGAAACCTTGGTAGATGATATTAGAAAATCTTTAGGGTTGTCAGATGCATAAATCTGGTATACTCTACAGTGTTACTGCCCAATAAGATGTTAAATAGTAAATATGAAGATTAAAAGTCTAGGTTGGTCTTCCTTTCAATTAAGTACAGGTGATACTACCGTTCTTACAGACCCTCTCGCATTAAAACAGAGTGGATTGAGTTTAAGCAAGAGTAGCGCAGATGTCGTTCTTTTCACAGATAAGGGGTTGGAGGGGAAAGAGAATATCTTAGCTGAAAATGATTTATTAAAGAAAGTAGAACCAGAGCATAGGGATAAGATAATAGAGATATCATCTCCTGGAGAGTTTGAAATTGGCGGATTAATGATTAGAAGAGATGTTGATTCTACATTCTTTACAATAGATGAAACCGTACTGCGAGTTGTATATATGGGTTTGTTAAAAAATGATGTAGATATTTCATTAGCAAAGGATTTAGGGGATGTGGATGTATTGATAATTCCAATTGGTAATGGTGATCTCTTTGTAGAATATGAGAAATTAGAAAAGATAATTAATTACATAGATCCTACAATTTTAATTCCATGTGCTTATAAACAGGATGGTTTAAAAATTGGTAAGGACTTAAAGAGTAGAGAAGATTTTATTAAATACTTCGGTTTTACTAATGTAAGAGAAGAAACATATGTTAATGTTACTCCAACAGTTGAGCAGGAGAACAAAAATATGGAAGTAATATTTCTTAAATAAAAATATATGGATAGAGTTCCGCCTCAAAACTTAGAAGCAGAGAAATCAGTTTTAGGTTCAATACTTTTAGATAAAGATGCATTGATAAATGTATCTGGGTGGTTAAAACCTCAACACTTCTATGATGATCGTCATGTTGCAATATATAAGAGTGTATTAGAACTTTTTGAGAGTGGTCTTCCAATAGATTTAGTTACAGTTTCAGATAAGTTGAAGAAAAGTAAGATATTAAGCAAGGTAGGAGGTAGGGCATATCTTACTGAGTTAGCATCATTTGTTCCAACTTCTGCACACGCGGAGGAGTATGCAAATATTGTAAAGGAGACAGCTACAAGGAGAGGTTTAATATCCTCATCTTCAGAGATTACAAAAATGGCATATGATGAAACAGTTGGAGTTGCCGAGGTAGTGGATAGATCAGAGACATTACTATTCGATGTAGCTCAGGAGGGAATAAAGAGTAACTTTGTGCATATTAAGGAACTACTTAAAGATGCATATGAGAGAGCTGCACATGCTAAAGAATCAGACGACTATTCTGGTATTTCAACTGGTTTTAGAGAATTGGATGTATTACTTGGTGGATTCCAAAAATCTGACTTAGTTATCGTTGCTGCAAGACCGTCTGTAGGTAAAACTTCTCTTGCGCTAGATATGATGAGGCATGCTTCTTTAGTTGAGAAAAAGAATGTAGCATTCTTTTCTTTGGAAATGTCCAATATGCAAATTATGGATAGACTACTGGGTATGCAATCGGGTATTCCTTTCTGGGAAATTAGAACAAACAAATTAACCGAAGAGAAGGTTGTTAAATTAGCAAATACAATGGGTGAGCTGGCTGATGCAAATATATATGTCGATGATATGGCTGGACAGCATATTAATCAAGTAAGAACCAAAGCAAGGAGATTAGCATTAGAACAAGGAGTAGATATTATTTTTGTTGACTACCTTCAGCTTATGCATGGTAATAGTAAAGAGAGTAGAACTTTGGAGGTAGCGGAGGTATCTCAAGGATTAAAGAATCTTGCTAAAGAATTAAATGTTCCTGTAGTTGCTCTTTCACAGCTTTCTCGTGCTATTGAACAAAGACAGGGAAGAAGACCACAGCTATCTGACTTGAGAGAGTCAGGTTCTATTGAACAGGATGCTGATGTTGTAATATTTTTGGATAGGGAGGAAACATGGAATCCAGATACTGAAAAGAAGGGAACTGCGGAGGTATTTGTTGCAAAGCATAGGAATGGTCCAACCGGTATAATAGATTTAGCATTTGTAAAAGAAATAGCCAGTTTCAGAAATTTGTACAAAGAAGGAAAGTAGTATATACAATACATATTTTATTGATATATAATACTTGAATTAGGTCGAGTGGTGGAACTGGCAGACACGCGGGACTCAAAATCCCGTGCTAGCAATAGTGTGAGGGTTCAACTCCCTCCTCGACCAGATTCTTAATATTTATTGAGATTAAAATGGAGAATTTTATACTTGGTTTCTTTGATTTCGTTGGGAATTTAAATTTTGATATGTTGGGAACATTTCTTAGCTTTGTGTTAGTTATTTTCTGGTTGGTATTAATAGGATGGGTTTGGATTGATTCAGGAGAGAGGACTTCAAAGAAGAGTATAAGGATAACATACTTACTTTTAGTCATAATATTAAATATTCCAGGGTTAATAATATATTTGATTATTAGACCAAGTGAAACGATTGAGGAGATTTACTGGGCTGATTTAGAGAGAAGATATCTTAAATTTGAGACATCAGAACTAGGTGATTGTCCAAAGTGTGGTAGTCAGCTATTCCCAGGATTTGTATTTTGTACCAACTGTGGTTTTGAGATAAAGAAGAAATGTCCTTCATGTGGTATGTTAATAAACAAAGATCATAAGCATTGTGAATACTGTGGAACTCAAGTGAGAGAAAGGGCCGTAGGAGAAGAGCAGTATCCTAATGCTCAAGTTATGGAACAACAGGTATTAGCTTCAAAGGAACATGCTACTCAAACAGTTGAATCTAAGAGGACTAAGTACAAGACAGGTAGTAGTTTTGCTGTAAAGTTAGGTAGTGGTATTCTTGCATTACTTGATACTACAAAGACCAAGCTAAATTCAAAAACAAAAGCTGTAGAAATAGAACAGGTAATTGTAAATAAAGATTCAGAGCAAACAAATAAAGGCAAAAAGAAAAAGAAGAATAAGAAGAAAAAGAGAAGATAGAAATTTTGATAGAATAGGAAGTATAAAGTATTAGGAAATTGATTGTGAACGAACTGCTATTTAGAACAAATGAGATTATTAGAAATATTCACCCATTAGTTGTATATTCAGTAATCTTTCTTTGTGGCTTGTATGTATTCTGGAGAGGAAGTGCAGAGTCTAGAAAAAACAGATCATCTGTTTTTGATATGTTTTTAGTATCAGGTCTTTTAAGTGGTATCGTTGGGAGAATTGTATACATCATATTGGAGTGGGAAACATTTAGATTATTTATTTGGTACTGGTTACCATATGAGAAGTATGGAGAAGATATATATTTTTTTAGACTTCTTCCTTGGAGATTCTTTAGTATATGGGATGGTGGTTTAGTAATATTAGGAATGTTTGTTTCATTATTAATATTTATGACCTTCTATGCTTTAGTATTGAAGAAATGGAGATTAAAGCATATGTTTTTTCCAATATATTTCTCCTCAACCACTATGTTAGGGCTTTCGTTTATGTATATTGGTATTAATAGTGGTTTCAATGATTGGATATATAAAGGTTTAGTATTGATAGCTTTATTAGCAGTATTTTTCTTACTGTTTAAATTTATATACAAAGTTGTTAAGAATCCACTAAGGGAGAAATATGTATTGGGTTATGTAGGATTTTTAGTTGTTTTAATTTCTTCTTTGTATATCTCCTATCTATATCTTACAAGTGAGTTGTCATTCTTAGAGGATGTTTTAATTGCTATCTTTGTAATATGGTCAATAGTTATGGGCATATCCTTTATTGTTGACTTAAAGATGGCTAGAGTGCGTATTGAAAGTGTTTCAGCTGTAAGGTCGGTTAAGTTAAAATAGTATGAAAAAAGATATATATACTTTTTCCCTTTCAGTCTTGATTTCATTAATAAATGTTTTTCTTTCGGTATACTTTTTTTCTAATAACGGGTGTGTAAAAAATAGGGGAGTCGCGTTTGGAATAGATATAATATATGAAGAAATAATATCGTTTTTAATACTATCCTTCTTAATATTTATAGGTACTAGGGTAAAGGGTATAATAAGGTATTTAACATTTGGTGTTGTAATACTAGGTTTTAGTAATTTTGTAGTTAGAGTGTTTCTAAAATACATATGTGACTATATTAATGTCTTTAATATGTCCTTAAATATTGCAGATATTTTCATAGTTATATATGCTCTCTTAATTATCTTAATTTGTATTTTCGATAAAGATGGAAAGTGTAATAGAGGATAAATATATTGGACAGAGATTAGATAGTGTTGTGCACAGCATCCTAGAGGAAATGGGGAATATATCTTTAACAAGATCTTTAGTACAAAATTACATAGAAAAGGGGTGTAGTGTAAATGGAAATATATGTAAAAAAGCGTATAGATTTAAGGAAAGAGATGTAATATACATTGATGAGAAATATTGGTTGGATATTAATAATAAGTTGGATTTAAGCAAGGAGATTCTTCCACAGAAAGGGGATTTAGATATTAGGTATGAAGATGAGGAACTAATTGTTTTGTATAAACAGAAAAATTTAGTTGTCCATCCTGGAGTAGGAAATAGTGATAGAACTTTAGCTAATTTCATTCGTTACTATTTAGAAAGTAAAAATGAATATGATGGTTTACTAGACAAGGGGGGTATTGTTCATAGGTTGGATAAGGGGGTCTCAGGTTTAATGGTTGTTGCAAAAAATAAGCATACACAAGAATATTTAAGAGGTTTGTTTAAAAGGCATGAGGTAATAAAGATATATCATGCATATCTGGAAGAAAGTAATGAGTACAAAAATATTGATCAGGATTTGGATATTGAAAAATACTTAGAAAGAATGAATATAGATATTGAACCTTGGAAAAAGTGGGAAAAAGTGGAAGGATATATAGGAAGAAGTAGTAGGGATAGATATAAGATGGAATTCAAAAGATATGAGTTTGATGGTTCTAAATACGCTTTAAGCTATGTATTGTATTCTAACAACCAAGCATTAATAAAGATTGAAACTGGGCGTATGCATCAAATTAGGGCTACACTTAAATACTTAGGCTTACATATTAAAGGAGATTCTCTTTATGCGGAAGGTAGGGTTAATAGTAACAGTATAATGTTGGAGGAAGTACTTCTTAGTTTTGTAAAGGAGAATGGAAATAGATTAACTTTTAAAGTTTAAATATGAGTACAGGTAGAGAAAGATACAGAGCATCGGTTGAAAAGAAAAAGCCAAAAATAAAAATTAAATTTGGTAATGTTTTGTTTTATCTTTTTTGTACATTACTCCTTGCAGGAGGGATATACTCATATATTAGCTTTAACAATGTAAAAAATGAGAATCCTTTAGAAGGAGGAAATACGGAATATTACTTACTTTCAAGTAAGAAAGATGCTCTTGAAAAAACATTGGTAGTATTTGAGGAGGAGTATAACGAGTCTGAAAGGATAAGTAGGGTATATTTGTACTTGGAGAATAAGGATAAACAGATTTCAATACTTGTGTATTTGCCAGGATGGGTAGAGTATGCAGGATTAGAAGAGGATTTCGGTAATACAGTTCCAGTGTCTTCGTTTAAATATGCTGGAGAGTTTAAACAAAGAGGCAGAGGGGTTGAGTATGCAATATGGCAAATAGAACAAGTTTTAGGTACTAATATTGATGAATATATATGGTTTAATGCATCATCGTTCAAGGTCTTTAGTGAGAAGCTGGGAGAATCAACGGGAGACCCAATATATGCTCAATACTATGCAAATGGTTTCGAAGCATCAGATGATGCCTTTTTTCTTAATAGCTTTATCTCAAGATTGGGTTGGGTTAATCTAATTTTTTCTGCATCTAAGTTTAAAGATTCAGAATCAACTGTTTATTCCTCTTTACCAACACTAGCAAGTACTGTTGTTAAGTTAAAACAAATAGAGCAGGGAACACTTTCTTCTAGACCTTATATCATTGATTTAAGTGATAACAAATACCTTTCTCAAGAAGAATTGGTTGATAGCGGGGGTATATCAAATACAATCAAAACAAGTGAGTTTGATGCTACTTGGAGAGAGCATATAGATAGTATGATTGATCGTGAGCTAGAGAAAGAGAGAACAAGAGTTGAGGTTTATAATGGGAGTGGAGTAACTGGTGCTGCAGGGCAGTATGCAAGAAGAATTAGAAATAGTGGGTGTGAGGTAGTAAGGTTTGAAAATGCTCCAAATAATGTAGACAATACAATCTTTTATGTTCCGAATAAGGAAGAATACAATGATTCCCTATCTACGATAATGGAGATATTCCCTGGTCAATATGAAATAATAGAGGGTAGGCCATCATTTATGACAACAGGAGATATTGTTATCATTTTGGGTAAAGATATCTCTAGGATGTACTCTTTTTAAGAGTATCTTCTAAATATTCTCTTTCTAGGGTAAAATGTCTATGTTATGACTATGCCAATTGTAATATTAATACTTATATTTGCTTCTCTTCTTTTTGTAGCCTTCGTTTTTCTTGTCGGTGGTAAATCAAAGGAAGAATCAGTGGTTTTTGATGAAGTAAGAAATCCATTAATAATGCAGATATTAGTTCCAAAAGAGAATGATAGAACTCCATTAGCTGCCGAGCAGATGTTTGCCTCCATACATGGTATATTGGGAGATTCTAGAAAATCAGAAGATTTAATTAGTTTTGAGATAGCTTCAAGTGGTAATGAGGGTATAAAGTTCTACAGTGTTGTGCCACACCATTTAGCAAAATTTGTAGAGGGTCAAATATATGCTCAATATCCAAATGCAGATATTAGATATGTGGATGATTATGCAAAAAACAAAGAAACGGAAAAACAGTTGTTTGTTACAACAGGAGAAGTAGAATTAGAAAAAGACTATATATTCCCGATTAAAACATTTAGAAATTTTGAAGTAGATCCACTTGCTGCTATCACTGGAGCAATATCAGATTTAAAGTTAGATCAATATGCATGGATACAGATATTAGTTAGACCTGTATCCAACTATTGGCAGAGTAATTCAAAAAAATATATTACAGCAATTAAAGAAGGAAGAAATCCATACGGAGGGGGATTTTTTGATCAATTAGCAGGGTTAATGCAGGGAGTAGGTAATACCCTATCAAATATAAATGGGGAAGAGACTAAGAGAAAAGAGGTTGTTAAATTAGAACCAGGTCAAGAGGAAGAATTAAGTGAGATTGAAACTAAGATGCTTAAGTTGGGTTTTGAATTCAATGTAAGGATTGTTACAAAGGCTTCAACACAGATGGATTCAGAACAAATATTTAGGGATATTGTTGCAAGTTTCAAACAGTTTACTACAGCACATTTAAATACTTTTATACACTCGTCACCATCAAAATCTGGAAAAGTAATTTATGAAAGTTATGTGAAAAGATACTTACCATCAGATATTGTGGACATATTAAATATTGAGGAATTAGCATCGCTATATCATATGCCAAATATTTCAGTAGAGACTCCTAATATTGCATGGAGTAGGTCAAAGAAAATTGAACCTCCTATGAATTTACCTAAAGTTGGTGAGAATGGTGTAACGGTATTTGCGGAAACAGATTACAGAGGTTCTAGATTTGAATTTGGTATAAAAAGAGAAGATAGGAGAAAGCATTTCTATATATTAGGTAAAACAGGTGTTGGTAAATCCACAGTATTTAAGAATATGTTTATCTCTGATATCTTACGTGGTGATGGTGCATGTTTAATAGATCCTCACGGAGAGTTAGTTGATGAACTTTTGGATTTCATTCCTCCAGAGAGAATTGATGATGTAATATATTTCAATCCTACAGATACAAATTTCCCTATTGGTTTTAATCTTTTAGAATTAAAAGATAAATCTCAAAGGGACTTGATTGCTGATGGAGTAGTGGAAGTATTTAAAAAGCAATTTGGTACATCTTGGGGACCAAGGTTACAATATATTCTTACAAATACTGTTGCTACTGCACTTGAAGCTCAGGGTACAACTCTCCTCTCAATATTAAGACTACTTACAGATCGTAATTACAGAAAGTTTATTCTTAAACAGGTGAATGATCCAATTTTGGTTAAATTCTGGGAAGAAGAGTTTGCTCAAATGTCTCAGAATCAAAAACTACTTTCAGAAAGTATTTCTCCAATACAAAACAAAGTAGGAAGATTTGTATCTTCTGCTGTTACTAGAAATATAATTGGACAAGTAAAATCGACTATTGATTTAAGAGAGATAATGGATAACAAAAAGATATTACTTGTTAATCTTGCTCAGGGTAAATTAGGAGAGGAAACAGCATCTCTACTTGGAGGAATGATTATAACAAGGCTTCAATCTACGGCTTTAGAAAGAGTAGATATGGCTGCTGATGATCGTAATGATTTCTATTTGTTTGTTGATGAATTCCAAAATTTTGCAACAGATTCTTTTGCTAAGATTCTTTCAGAAGCTAGAAAATTTAAACTAGATTTATGTATGACTAATCAATATATTGATCAATTACCTTTAACAGTAAGGCAAGCTATATTTGGAAATGTAGGAACTTTAGGTTCATTTGTTGTAAGTCAGGCAGATGCTTCCATCTTAGAGAAAGAATTTGCTCCAAATATTGCTTCTGAGGATTTAGTTTCTTTAGATGCACACTCAATGTATATCAAGTTATGTATAGATGGAATGACATCAAACACATTTAGTGCAAAATCGCTTCCTCCAAGGTTTGAGCCATTTGGGTTAAAGAATAAGGTAATAGAGCTTTCGAGAAGTAAATATGGTACGCCTAAAGAAGTGATTGAAGATAAAATAATAAGGTGGAGTAATCAAACATATAGTGAGAGTGGTAATAGATCTGTAATGAGCACTAGTAGCAAAGAGAAAAACGAAACTAATCCCACGGAGTAGGAGATAGTTTCATTCTATGATATTTTGTATAAAGGTTTTAAATTAATATATATGAAAAATACTTTATTAAAATGGGAGGAATATTAGAACAAAAAGCAGTACTTAGTTCAGAGTTTGAAACCCCAACTTCAGATATTAAACAGAAAACACCTTTGGGAACAACAATAATACATT
>LBOT01000003.1:39503-54237 GCA_000989675.1 candidate division WS6 bacterium GW2011_GWE2_33_157 | reverse complement strand
AAATAGCTCCAAATATCCCGTCCGTAAATGTAAATCATAAAGATTTGTTTATAAAAAAATGCGGAGAATATTATAAGCAACTTGAGGATAGGGGAATAGCTTTAAAAAATATTGAAAGATGGGATGATTATGAAATAGTTAGAATGTTTGGTAAGGGTTTAAATCCTACATCGTTAGAGACTGCGAGAAAAAACATCGAATTTTTTACTGAAAGCCTTGTTTGTAATGAAGATACTTTAAGAGTAGTAGAGTATGGACCAGGATCTGGTTGGTCTACTATTATGTTAATGAATTATCTTAAAAAGGGGTTCCCAGAGAAGAAAGTTGAACTATATACGGTGGATATGTCTCCTCACTCAGTTGTTGCTACACAGAACTCCCTAGATTATCATCAAATTCCTTGGCAAACTGTTCTTGAAAATAGTAGTGTTGAAGATATAGAAAAGAAAGATGGTGTTATTACCATCGTATTAGAAGATTTTATGAAATTTACCCAAAAACAACCAAATGACTATTTTCATGGATATTTCTCTAGTCATGGTACGGCTTATTTATCTGAAGAAGAGTATTTCAATTTATTAAAATTTCTTAAAGAAAAAGGTAAAAGGAATGCTGTATTTGTAGCAGACTCCTTAGATCCACTGTATACAGTAGAACTTAATACTATACATTTACTTCTATGTTCTTTCTTTCCATCATTACCAGAGAAAATGAAAGAGTATTCTTATAGCAAAAGTTTAAGAAGTAACTCAAAATATTTTTCAGGACAAGAAGTAAAGAAAATAACGAAAGTAAATAATGCGGAATCTAGGCTGTTTTATAATTGGAACAACTATTTATTATCACACTTCAAGTATAAATATTTAATCAGAATGATGGAATCGATAAAGATAACTACGGATGTAATAGAAGAGTATAGGGAGGACGTATACCCTTCATATTTAGTAAATACCCTTGTAAAGAGAGAGGAATTAAATGGCTGGAAACCATTTGATAATTTGCCAAAATGTCCATTATATATAACGAATTGTGGATTCTTTTTAGATAAGTAAAATGACAGATTTTATAGGAGTAATAAACCTGTTCTCTGGAATCAGCCAAATATTACTTGGAGGTGTGGTCTATTTTTCTGATTTAAAGGATAAAGTTAAAAGATACTATTTTCTTTCTACTCTTTTCCTAGGATTATGGTCGTTATCAATATATTTCTATTCTAATCCTCAAATTTTTGATTCAACTACTTGGTTAAGAATAGTTTACTCTATGGCATACTGTATGACACTAGGATTAATCCTGTTTGCTAGGGTCTATCCAGTGGAGCTAAAAGAAAAATTCCGTCTTTTTCTTATAATAATCTCTATATATATGGTTGGAATGGGTTTTGTTCTATGGACTACTAACTATATTGTAGTTGATACAGTTCAAGTTGCAGATAAGTACAATAGTATTGCTAAAATGGGTCCTTTATACCTATTGTATGGTCTCCCAGAATTTATTACAGCCGCCTATGTAGTTGCATACTATTTAAAACAATCTAAAGTTCTTGAAGGTATAAAGAAGAGACAGGTACAATTCTATGTAATGGGTGGAATAATAATGTTAGTTCCTGTGTTCCTCTTTGATTTCATATTCCCATTACTACTAAATGATACTTCATATTATAAATATAGTACCCTAGGTAATACTGCATGGACTGTAATAGTAGGATATTCTATCCTAACAACAAGATTTCTAGATGTTAGAATTATTGTTGGGTCTATCGCTTCAGTATTTTTAAAATCCCTTATCTTGATTCTCTTACTTCTAGGTATACTCTTTGGTATTGTTCCTCTTTGGGAGATAACCTTATCCATAATTGGTGTTTTTAAACTTACCATTGTTGCAATATTCGCAGTATTAATAATAACTAAACTGTTTAATGTAGTGGAAGAGTTCGTTGCAAACAATTTCATATATGTTAAATATCATCCAATAAAGACATTAAGAGAATATTCAAATAAAAATCTTAACACAGTAAATTGGGATGATATTGTTAATAGTCTCTTAGAGGTAATAACTAATTCTTTTAAAACATACTTTGTTTATACAATACTTTTCAACGATAAAAACCAGCTTGTTATTAATAAGGCAAGTGGAAACTCCAATATTGATACATCTAAAATAATTGAAATATTGGATGTATGGAAAAGGTTAAATAGTAATAGGATATTAATATTCTCAGAATTAAAAAATGACAGAAAGGCTGGTAAAAAGATAATTGATGATAAGAGAAACTCTATTCTGTCTTTTATGGAAGAAAACAAAATTGAAATAATATTTTCTTTAAAAGAGTTTGGTAAATTTGAAGGTGCGGTATTCGTTGGGCAGAAATCAGATCATAATTCTTTTACTGTTGGAGATATAGATTTCCTTGATAGTATAATGCAAAGTACCCAAATTGCATTAATAAGGGCCTCCCTATACTCAGAATTAAAAACATTTAATATTACTCTACAAGAGAAGGTAAATGAACAAACTCAAGAGTTACAAGTAAAGGTTAAAGAATTAGAAGAAGCTAGAAGGAAAGAAAACGATATGATAGATATAATGGGGCATGAACTTAGGACACCAGCAACAATAGTAAAACTTAATGCGAGTTTTCTTACCAAATTCATTGGAGAGATTACATCTAATCCAGAAGGGTATCAAAAATATGTTAAGAGAATACAAGATGCAATTGAAAATGAAATCAAATTGATTAATACATTACTTAGTAGTGCTAAGTTAGAAGGAGATAAGATTGAATTAAATCCTAAAGAGGTAGATATTAAACAGGAAATAGAGATGGCTATGCATGGTTGTGAGTCTGAGGCAAAAAACAAAGGTCTTGTACTTATTAATAATACTAATATGAATACTCCTTCTGTATATGCAGATAAGGCTAGAGTAGTGGAAATATTAAATAATCTTTTAAGCAACTCCATCAAATATACAAACAAGGGTGGAGTAGAAATATACACAGAATATGATAAGAATTTTGTAAAAATATCTATCAAAGATACTGGTAAGGGAATAGCGAAGGAGGATATCCCCAAATTAGGTCAAAAATTCTATAGAGCATCTACATATATAAATTCAGATTTAACTCATAGGGCAGATATTGTAAGACCTGGTGGGACAGGATTGGGATTGTTTGTAACGTATAATTTAGTAAAAAAAATGGGTGGAGATATTACTGTGAATAGTGAAATAGGAAAAGGAACAACATTCTCTTTTACATTACCAAGATTTAATGGACAGGAAATTAGTCCCTCACTAACATCAAACAACATGTTTGAGAAGATAGGGTTAAGAAGATAACTACTTTTTGTCGAATATTCTCTAAAGTGGTAAAATGCATATATATTAAATGTTTCTATACATACTCATATGTCAGGACATTCTAAATGGTCTACAATTAAACATAAGAAAGCAGCTAATGATGCTAAGAAGGGAAAAGTGTTTTCTAAGATGTCTACACAAATAACTCATGCTGCTAGGCAGGGTGGGGGAGACCCCTTTATGAATCCAAATTTAAGATTGTATGTAGATAAGGCAAAGAGTGTAGGATTTCCAATAGATAGAATAGAGAAAGCAATTGCTAAAGGTGTTGGAAGTAGTGCTGATGGGGTAGTGTATGAGGAAGCTACATATGAAGGATTCGGACCTGGTGGTATTCAAATAGTTGTAGATACACTTACGGATAACAAAAATAGAACAGTAGCTGACTTAAGACAACTTTTTGAATCAATAGGGGGACATCTTGGAGATAGTGGTTCGGTATCTTGGAATTTTGAAACAAAGGGATATATAGCTGTAAAGTGTGGACATATGCAAAAATCTGAAAAATATGGTCAAGAAGATATTTTCGTTGCTGAGAGTAGGGATGAAGTAACTATGGCTCTTATGGATATAGAAGGGGTTTTAGATATTAATGAGATAGATATAGATGGTATAGAAGGGTTAGAAATATATACAAACTACAATACTTTATCAAAGGTAAGAGATAGCATTTTAAAGTTAGGTTATGTTGTTGAAGAGGCAGAGATAATTAAAGAGCCCAAAATGACGAAAGAACTGTCTGGTGAAAAGTTAGAGAAGGCTCAAAGTGCATTAGAAACTTTAGATGATCATGATGATGTACAGAGTGTCTGGAGTGATTTGGCCTAAATTAAATGACTAGTGTAAATGAGAATATTGGGTATAGATCCGGGTTTAGCTATTACAGGATGGGCTATTGTAGATTTTGAAAAGGGTACTCCAAAAGCAGTAGATTATGGATCAATTCTAACAGAGAAGGGTAAAACAGTTTTTGAAAGATTAAGTGAAATATACAAAGATTTGAATGGGATATTAGATGAATTTAAACCTGAATATTGTGGTATAGAGACATTACTTTTCTATAACAATGCAAAAACAGCAATAGTTGTAGGAGAGGCAAGGGGAGTAATACTGTTGGCATTACAAGAGCATTTAATCCCAATACGAGAGTTCACACCATTACAAGTAAAAAGTAGTATTTCAGGGTATGGTAAAGCTACTAAAAAGCAGGTACAAGAGAATGTAAAAATCATATGTAATTTAGATGAAATTCCTAAACCTGACGATGTGGCAGATGCGCTAGCAGTAGCCATAGCTTGTTCTGATAGATTAAAGATGGATGAATTAGTTTAATATGGTAAGATTGTTTAAATATGATTTCATATATATCTGGTAAAGTAATAAAGAATGAAATTGGGAAAGTTAACTATATGGATATTTTAATACCTTCTGGTATTGGGTATAGAGTCTTTGTTACTTCTCAATTTAAATTTGTAGAGAAAGATACTGACGTATTTGTATATACAAGTTTTCAAGTAAGAGAGGATAGTCAAACATTGTATGGCTTTAATACGGAGTTAGAGAGAGATTTTTTTGAGCAGTTACTTACAGTATCTGGGATTGGTCCTAAATTAGGACTCTCTATACTTTCTACATACAGTATGGAGAGAGTTAAGGAGTTAGTATTAGAAGGAGATTCTAAAATGTTAAGTAAGGTATCAGGGTTAGGTTTAAAGGGTGCTCAAAAAATCATTCTTGAATTAAGAGGAAAGATAGACTTTGATAGGGATGATATTAATAGTAAGAGTGATATTAGGTTAAAAGAATTAAAAGAAGCTCTTAGGTCGTTGGGTTTTACAGGCTCAGGTTTAGAAGAAAGTGTTAAGAGGGGAGGAGAGTTACTTAAAAAAGAGAATATGGACATTGAGGATTTAATTCGAAAAGTATTAGTACAATAATATGATTAAGTCTAGTAAGAAAACTGAAGAAAAGAATGTATTAAAAAACAGTAAGGTAGTAATTAGTACAAAAGAAATAGAAGAGGCAGAACAAAAGATTAGACCATCTAAGATTGATGAAATGATTGGTAGAGTACAAGAGAAAGAGACTGTTAAGATGATGATTAATTCTGCAAAGAAAAGAGGTGAGGTAATAGATCATATCCTTTTCTATGGTCCTCCAGGTTTAGGAAAGACTACATTTGCGTTGGCCATTGCAAATGAAATTGGAAGCTCAATTAGAATAACCTCTGGTCCTGCAATAGAAAGGCAGGGAGACTTAGCCGCAATCTTAACGAATCTTAAAGCTAATGATGTCCTCTTTATTGATGAAATACATAGGCTTTCAAGAGTAGTAGAAGAGATTTTGTATCCTGCTATGGAGGATAGGGCATTGGATATTGTAATGGGTAAAGGTCCTTCTGCAAAAACAATTAGATTGAATTTAGAGCCATTTACATTAATAGGTGCTACCACTCAGATAGGGAAGATTAGTTCTCCAATGAGAGATAGGTTTGGTTTAATACAAAGGTTAGATTTCTTTGAACAAGAGGATATGATTGAGATACTAAGGAGGGCTGCAAAGCTTTGGGATATCCATATAGACCAAGAAGCACTCAAACTTGTGTCTGTGGGCTCTAGGGGGACTGCAAGGGTGGGTTTAAGATTGTTGAGAAGAGTAAGAGATTATGCAGATAGCTTAGAATCTGATTTGATAGATACTGATATTGTACAGAAGACAATGAAATTACTTCGTGTTGATGATTTAGGTCTTGAAAATATTGATAGAGAAATTTTAAGAGTAATATATTTTGATTTTAATGGAGGTCCAGTAGGGGTATCTACTTTAGCAAACATTATATCTGAAGAGATATCTACTGTATTAGATGTCCACGAACCTTACCTTATGAAATGTGGTTTAATTAAACGTACATCAAGGGGTAGGGTACTTACTCCAAAAGGTATAAAATATGTAGAAGGTATATGGCACTAGAAGTAATAAATACAAATGATGATTCGGTAAAAAGGGGTAAATTACTTTCATTATCCCTAATTATTGCACTCTCTATTTTTATCCAGACTATTGTTAAAATAAATGAGGGAGATGTGTTTAGGACTGTTTCAACAGCAATGATATATCTTGTTGTTTCTTTCTTGGGCTTAATTTGGGCATTTAATTTCCAAGTTAAGATAAGGTCTCTTCCATTTCTTTTACAGAGCTCTCTTTTTGTAATGTCCGAATATCTTTTTATCCAGTTATTCTTTGTTCAGAAGTTTAGTCGTATATACGAGGGTCTAATCTTGTTAGTATTAGTAGCTATGATATTTGTTGGTACTTATGTATCTTTCCTTATGGCTAATGTGTTTAATGTGAATCTTTACAAAAGTATCCCATTGGTTCATGTTGGTCGTACTACTTCATATATTATTTCTACCTTCTCAGTATTCTTTATTACTTTCGGACTTCTATCATTACAATTACCTGTATATATTCTCATTCCTTTAGTAATTGGTGTTTCAGTATTTCTGTCCTTTATTCACTTAAAGAATTTAGGATATGAGGGAGTATTAATATTTAGAAAAACATTCCTAGTCTCTTTAATTGTAATCTTCATGTTCATCGGTTCATTTCTTACTGGTGTTTTACATGAGCTTTCTGCTTTAAGCCCAACAGTAGGGTACTTCGCAGGTATTGGAATAGCCAATATGAGGAGTATAGATAAAAGTAAAAATTGGGAAATGCTTTTGTATATATTAGCCTTAATAATTGTTATTGTGGTTAATATAAAATTGAACGTTTTTTCATAGGCCTGGCTAAGAGTAGGGGGTAGGGCCCATAGTGGGTTTTGACCCATAGTTTCACATACCCTATAGTTTGTCAGTGTGGATAACTAAGTGCTAATACATTTAATAATAGATGTGTAATAAAAAATAAATAGGGAAATCATTAAATTAGAGATATTGAGGTGGTAGTAAATGAGGGGGGATATACTACTCCCTGTTAAAATATGTTATGATTTCTAATATATATAACCGAGTATAATCATCCTTATGTGCGGTTGTATATTTGTAAGGCCGGAAGAGTATTGATTCTTTAGGCTTTCTTGTTAATCTAATTATTAATAAATATTTATATTTTATTTATTTTTTAAAATTTATTTTCACTTTCTATTTTCTTCCTATACCCTCTATTTCCTTTTATCTATGGGAAAAACAGAAAATATCCCCTACTTTGATTTATATTTTTTAAACCCTTAATATATACATATGAAAAGAGATGAAATGATAAAGAAGATACCTAAATTACCTAATCAGGACGACTTTTTGCTTGATTTACAGAATAACCATTACAGTTACCAAACCATAATTAATTATGCACGCGATCTAAGTATATTTAGTGTATATTTACATTTTAATAATATAGAGTTTGGGAAACTTTCTAAGAAGGAACTTTCTAATTACAAAGGATATCTAGGAAGTGGAAATCACTTGAAAGATTTGGATAGAATTAGGAGTAAATACTTAGGTAATGGCTTAGGTACAACGGAAAATGGTAGCGAAGCCACCAGAGGCTCTACAAGGCCTGGGAACGATTTGGGTGGTATGAATACACCTACCAACAAGTCAAAAAATTCTGACCAAGCCTCAAATGACACTCAGGAGATATATAAGGATGACTTTCTTACCAATGTTTACAGTAAGGTCTTTGGTTCACTTGGAATTTTAGAACGACCTTTGAATTCTAGATCAAGAAGTAAAAATGGTTTAGATGTTAGAAGTATTAACCGAATGCTATCTGCCTTACGATCATATCTTAAATTTAGGATTGAATGGGATTTGGAAATACCACTTCCACCTGATGCTGTAAAAATGGTTAGAGGTGAAAAGAAGCTAAAAAAGGTTGCATCATTGGAAGATTTAATTAGATTGATAGAGTCACCAATGGAATTTGAGAAAGATGAGAAGGTGGCTCTTAGGAATAGATGTATGTTAGAAATGCTTTTTGCTTCAGGGATGCGTATTTCTGAGTTGCTAGGATTAAATATGGAGCAATTAAATGTTGAAGGTAAGCTGTATATTACTGGAAAAGGTAAAAAAGAAAGAGCAATTTATCTAACACCAAGGTCATTAGGATGGTTGAATAAGTATTTAAAATTAAGATTAATGTATGCTTTTTCAGAAAGGGCTAAAGAAGAACAACCAGGTGTTGTTGATGAACTTTTTATAGATTTAGGAATTGAAAACAAAGAAAACATGAAACACCGTGAAACAAATTTGGATAAAGATTTTTCTAAGAATTTAAATTTAGAAGTTTTTGATTCAAGTAACAGGAAATATATTACATTGATAGAGAATTATAGAAAAAATAATTTCCTAAAAAGATTCGACTCCCCTGCCCTATTCATACCATTCTCTGGTTCTAGGTTTGAAAGTAATAACTTTAGATTATCTACAAACTATTTTCAGGAAAAAATAGCAGAATACAGGAGAAAACTTGGTATACAAATACCAACATCAGCACATAGTCTTAGGCATGGTTTTGCAACATATTTAGCTCAACAAGGTGCCAGTCCAGTTGCATTGCAGATATTACTTGGTCACGAGAGTTTAGATACAACAACAAAATATGTTCATGCCAGTGAAGAGTTTGCTGAAGAAACCGTAAGAAAAAATCACCCACTAAAGTAACTTACTTATCATCAATAAAGTCTTGAATTGCTTGTGCATCAGGATCTCCAATATTAGATTGTACAGCAGCAACGGCAGTTGGATCTCCTGCTTGGTACTTTTCCATTTGTTCTTTAATACTTTTTGCATCTTCAATTACATCTCTTAGATATTGATTAATATATTCAAACTTTTTTGTTTCTGCCATATCTCCGTATGCCTTAACGAATATTTGGGATATTCTATCTATGGCTTCTTGTTGGGTATTTATAGGGGTTTGAATTAATTCTTCTAGTTGTGTTAGTACAGATTCATCTGCATTCTCCGATAGATCTGCTATTACAATATCTATAGCATCTTCAAGTGCAAGGTCTAACAATTGATTAATTTTTTCCTCATTAAAACCCAACTCAAAGAGCTGTTTTTTTAATTCTTCAAATTCAATATTTGGATTCATATATATTTTTTACTTATATTATTTCCCTATCAGATTCAATAGGTTTCTCGCACCCTCATTATTCATTCTACTTAAAACCTCAGTAAGTGTTGGGTTTGGATTACCCATTTGTATTGCATCTACAAAACCGTTTAGTAGTTGATGAGTACCATTAGTTCCCAAATGGTTCATGAGCATTTGTCTTGTTACTCCAGCTTGTTTTAGGGCTTGTTCAGCTAGGTTAGGAGCCATTTCATGTACACCACCTACATAGTTGGAGTGATTAAAAGCTTCTCCAGGTAAATTCCCTTGTGGTTGGCCAGCTAGGTTGCTATTCCAAGCACTTCCTTCAAGATTAACACGTCCATTTTCTACTAATACACTGTCTGGTACTTCTGTTCCACCTAGGGGTACTTCTGTTTGAGTAACTTGTTGTGTATCTGGCAATGAGTTTTGTCCTGGTATCTGTGATGCAACTGTATCAATACTACTTGCATCTGGATTGAATATATCTCCAACTCTATGTATTAAACTTTCACCTCCAATTGGTATTTGAGCTATTGATGTAACTGCAAATCCTATTCCAGCTCCAATTAAGAATGGCTTTACATATGTCATTGCTGTTCTCATTGTTGTGGCAAATCTAAGTCTTCTTTCTATTCTTGTTTTCTCATTTTGATCTTCAGTATTACTCAATTGCTGTTTCAATCTTGTTTCTCTATTTTGGAAGTACTGTAATCCACTATTTGCAGATTTTGCAGCTATACCTAATGCAAAGGAACCAATTATAGTGCCACCGGGTGTAGATGTAGATAGGGCTATAGATAGAGCTCCACCAGCTACTGCCCCTGCAACACCAGATGCAATTATCCCAGCTCTTCTTAGATTTCTATCTCTTCTTTCTTTATCAAGATTACTCCTATCAGTATTACTATTTTCTGGAGTAGTAACTACAACAGGGATAGGAAGAGGTTCTGGTTCAACAGGTTCTACAACAGGTTCTGGTTCAACAATAGGTGTTGTACTATTCTGATTTTCTAATTCTTTTATACGATTCTCAAACATTGAGATTTGTAATTTTAAAACTTCTAGATTATTTTTTAAATCCTCTATCTCTGTTCTTTGTTCTTCCTTCTCTTTATATACATCTTGGTTCTCAAAGAATTTTTTACCAGTATCTGATAGAGGTCGAAGGTTATTAAAACCTTTATTTGCTTCTTCATTTGAATCTAGAGCTCTCTGATGTTCAATCCTTCTGTCACTTTCATTTACCAACCTATTAACATCTGAAGCAAAAGATTTTTGATGTTCATCTTCTTCTTTTGCTAAATTCTTCTGTATCTCTTCTAATGGGGTGTCCTTATCATACTTGGGGTTCAATGCTTTTTGTAATGCTCTGTTTGTATCATAGACAGGTTCTATCTTAGAAGGTTCTGTTACAGGAATAGATTCATCATACCTAACATTTACCTGATCTCTAAAATGCACTAAATTTGCAGTCCTTTCCTCAGGAGATTCTTCTGTAGGTTGAAAATTCTCGTTTATTATTTGTCCCATTGCATCGTGAGGCATATTAATTGATTAATAAGATTAGTTTTATACAAAATCCTATTAATTATTATGGAAGAATTAATAGGCAGATTTCTATTATTAGGATATTATCTACCCATATATATGTCAAGGAAGTAATTGTTTAGAAAACATTATTAATCTGATATATTATGTATATGGAATTAAGGATTTTAAGAAAGATTAGAGACACTTTAAAAAACAGATACCCAGAGATAATACTTGTATTATTAGTATTCACAATATCAATATTATCAATAGGATGGGGAAAGAATTTAATATCTAATGATAATTACTCTCCAGAATTAAACCCTACTCTATCAATATCAAGATATATTGAATCTCCTGCATGGAGAAGTTATAGAGTATTGGGATTTGCATCAGAAAGTGAGCAGGCAGATGTATTTAGATCGGTAATATTTGGAGTGTTGAAACCAATTTTACCAGATTGGATATTGGGACAAATGTTTTACTTAGTATGTCTTTTTGTAGGTTCCTTCTTTATTGGTAAATTAGTATCTACTTTTATAAAGGAAAGTAAACTTAAAAAATATACGAATTTAGCATTCCTCTTTAGCTCAATTACTTACCTAACAACACTTTGGACAATGTGGTTGTTCTATCAAAGTATGTCTCCATATATTAGTAACTTCGGATTCTTACCATTACTACTTTGGTCCATATATCTCTTTGTTAAAAAGGACAATTTAAAAAATGCTTTGTTTCTTTTCCTTTCCTCTATTATATATTCCTCAACGAATGTGATAGCTACACTCTTTGTTGTTAACTTCATCTTTATATTTTCTTTTGTAATATTTCTTGTACTTAACCAGAAGGTTAACTTAAAAGAAAAACTTTTTAGAATATTAAAAACCATAGGATTATTTTTACTGACACAGCTATTCTGGATCTTACCGTTTATACACTATACTGCAACATCAAGTGGTGACATTATTAATTCCTTTACAAACAGAACAATTACCTCCAGTGTCATTGATTTAGAATCTGATATGCAAACTACTATTAATTCAGCTAGATTTTACAACAGAACACTATTTGAGGTTGATAATGATGAATACTTCTTCCCAATGGCTGAAGAATTCCAAGTATACGATTTCTATAAAGTATTGGGATTAGTTCCAGCATTCTTTGGTCTTTTAGGACTAATATTTGGAATTGTAAAGAAAAATTACAAATTAATATTCTGGGGAGTATTTGCAATAGGATCATGGTTTTTAATAAAGGTAACAAACCCTCCTTTGGGAGAGGTATTTGTATGGATGCAGAATAATATTCCTCTTTTTAAACAGGTATTTAGATGGCCATTTTCTAAGTTAGGAGAAATACTTCTAATCTCAATTGTGTTGCTCTCAACGTTTGGAATAATATATTTTCATTCCTTCCTAGGGTCTTTCTTCTCTAAGAGGATAATAAAGAAGATATTAATATTTACTACGATTCCACTAGTATTACTATTTTCATTAGCATATGCAGAGTATATGTTTAGAGGAGATTTGTTTCCTAAAAGAGCTTTAGTAGAAATACCAAATGAATATTTTGAGTTGGGAGAATACCTTAAAGAAAATGAATTAGATGGACGTATATACTATGCTCCTCCTGCAAATAACAATTACTTTCGAGAATATGAATGGGGGTTTTGGGGTTCTCAATTTATCTCTTACATAGTGCCAAATCCAATAATGGATATGTCATCTGCAATAGGGTCTGATGTAAGTGAGAACGCCCTATTAGAGATTAACAATGTTGTAAGAAATGGTAATGCTGATAGATTTAAGAAACTACTTGATCAGTATGATGTTGAGTATGTTTTGTATGATGAAAGTATTGTAAGTAAGGGGTTCTCGTTTGATATAGATAAGGGAAAGGTATTAAGTATCCTCTCTGGGTATGAAAAAATATGGGAATCTGGTAGTTTAAAATTGTTTTTAGCTCCACTAAATAATGAAAAGATATATACAGAAGCAATATCAGATGTCTTAAACAAAGATATATTTGTTAAAGATTTCCCTAGGTATCCACTACTCTCCCCTTCTGGAATGAATATTGGGAATTTAGAAATAAATGGAAATGAAATTCTTGGTCAATTCAAATATGAAGGATACAGTACATATGTTAAATCAAATTGGAAAGAAGAAGATATTAAATCATTACCAACTGCAATTAAACTAACTAAAGACGTATTAGAGTTAACACCATCATATCCATACATATATGGAGAGAAGAATACAAAGCCATATAAACAGTATAACGGGGGATATGATTACTATGTAGTTGGTAATACCCTATTCACATCTAATCAATTAGAAGAGAGTACATCAATTTCTCAAACATATTCAAGTGTTGGAGTTTTTGGGATACAGGAATCTGATTTTAAAGCAGTAGACTTTAAGGCGAATTTGATTGATAAAAAGGGAAATGATTGCTCAGGGGGTATAGTTACAGAGAGTACATCTGTAATAGCTCAAGAACTTTCGTCTGGCTTCAACTTAAAAGGATCAAGTGAACTACCATGTGTATTCTCAAAGATATCTCTTCCTGTTGATACTGACTATGTATTAAAGATTGCATTAAACTGGGAAACTAAAGAGAAGAATTTCCCTGGTTTTTGTATATACTCTGAAGACAGAAAAGAATGTTTAAATAAGGAGAAATTCCTTTACTCAGATAACCCATATGGGGATATTGAGGTGACATTGGATAGAGTCATTCGAAAAAACGAACATATATCTTTAATTCTTTACACTGTAGATACCAACAAAGAGTTTTCTTCAGAAAGTACATTTAGAGAAGTAACAATTAAGTATGCTAATGTACATAATCAATTAAGTATTAATAAAGAGTCAAGCAACTGGAGAAATGAAGACGTGTTTTTAGAAGATGGTACACTCTACTCTATACATATACCGCTTTTGTTTGGAGATACCAGCTACATATACAACAGTTGGAATAATGAGAACTTCCTGTGGCAACCAAACAGACCTGATACAGGAGAATCCATTTTTGATGTGTCTGTTAGAAATGGTCAATATCAACGAGTACAAAATGACTATATTAACCAAACAGTTAATCTCCTTACTACAACTCCTGGAAAGCAGTATTTAATGTACTGGAATGGAGAAAATATTTCTAATATTCCTGCTGATGTATGTTTAATATATGACAAAGAAGAGAAGTGTTGGATACAGGATATGCTTTACAGTAATGAAAGAAAATCAGAGATTAAATATTTTGAAGGAGATAGTAGTATAAAGCATCTTAATTTAATATTTGGAAGTACTAGTTACAAACTTTTAACAGAAAACAAATTAAGTGAATTTGCAATAATGGAATATCCAGATATCTGGAAATCTTTTATATATTCACAAGAAGTACAAAGAGATTATAAGGAAATAGAGATGGAGAGAGTATTTAAATCAGTAAACTCTACCTTTTATAAAGTAAAGTTAGATGATTTGGAAAACAGATATAATCTTGTATCTATACCACAAGCTAAATCTAGTGGATGGATAGCAATAGGAAGGGACGGATTACTGTTTAACGTGTTAGATGCAAAGACTAGAGCTTCTATTGATGGATGGAAACAGGCTTGGGATATATCTAATAGCACATATGATGCAATATCCGTAATATATTGGCCAAATCTTTTAGGATATTTAGGATATGCCATTATTCTTTTAGAGGGAGCTTACCTTGTATCTAAACT
>LBOT01000003.1:0-39399 GCA_000989675.1 candidate division WS6 bacterium GW2011_GWE2_33_157 | reverse complement strand
TATAAAGATAGGATTAAGGTTATCCCTATCGAAAAACAAAATGGGTTGGGTAATGTAATAAATGTTGGAATAAGACAATCTAAAGGTAAATATATAGCGAGAATGGATGCAGATGACATAATGTACCCTACTCGTTTAGAAAAGCAGGTTGAATATTTAGAATCTAATCCCAATTGTGTAGCAGTTGGTGGTCAAATAGACATCATTGATGAATATGGAGATAAGGTTAATCATAGGGAGTATGCTCTTACTGATAAAGAATTAAGAAAGAACAGATTTCTTTTCCAACCTTTTGCTCATCCTGCAGTAACTTTAAGAAAATCTACTTTAGAGAATATTGGTTTGTATCCAGAGGATATGTGGAAGGTAGAGGATGTAAAACTTTTCTTAATATTGAGTACTAAGGGAGAGTTTGCTAATTTATCTGATACTGTATTGAAATATAGGATGACTTTTAAAACAGAGAGTCAGTCTAAGATGATTGAACATTTTAAAAAGACAAATGATATTAGAAATTGGGCTATTAAAGAATTAAATATTAAACCTACACTTAGAGAACATATTATATGGGATATGCAAAAGGTAGGTGTAAGAGTTTTAAGTATATTTCCCCCTACTCTTTTTATGAAGAGTTTCGAATTATTTAGAAAGATTGTTAAATAAAAAAGGGAACCTTTTACAGTTCCCTTATATTATTTATTGTCTTTTCGTCTTCAATATTTATTAAATATTTAGACTCATCAGTAAGAGTATATTACTCTTAGAAGACTCTAGCGTGTGATGATTGGATTGGTTTTTGGGGTTTTTATTGTCCGAAGACAGTAAAAGATAATCCCAAAAACGGAATCCTGCTATAGAGTCTTCCAAGCATAAGCTTGAGATAGGTATCCCATAAATGGGTTTGAAAATTACTTGGTAGGAAAAAGTTCGGTAGGAGGTATACAACCTTCAGAGGTAGTATCCCAGCATACTTTAAAAGGAACGCGAGTTCCATCTTTTCCCCAGCCAAGCTCGGAACCAACAACAAATGGTGCGTCAAAGAGAGCGGTTTCGGCTCCTGCATACTCAAAGGCATAATTTGCCATGAGTGGGGTTGTAAAACCCTGCAAGAACCATACGCGGTCTTCAGCATCAAATGTGATGGTACCTATTTTGACCACTGTTCCAACTGGGAGTCTCATTGAGACACCATTTCCGCCAGGAGTAGCATCGCAAATTGCGGATACAACATCCTTCGGAGCACCGATTTCCTCTGCCCGCTTTACGCAGTCAGAAGCTGGAGCTGAAACTGGGTTGGATACGACTGAGGCACTTACAGCTTCTGGGTTGCTTGCAACAGCAACTGCTGGCTGGAAGACCATTCTGCCAAGGATTATCACGCCAAAAACTAATGCAATGATAAGAATCACCCCGGCAATAAAACCAAGTATTTGACCAATCAGTCTAAACATTTTAATCCTCCTTTAAGGATTTTTTTCTTAATTCCAGAAATTTTACACCTTAATGGTGTGTCTTTGTGAATCATCACATTGACCAATCTGGTTGGAATACAAATATCAATATATTTAATATCTCTATTCCATCCAGATTGAAAACACCTAGAATATACCTACTATACTCTATATTTCATCACACGCTATTTTATCTAAATATATAAGGATATAAATCCATATTTATATATTTAGAAATTTTAAAAGATCTGAGTTCATAAGAACTCATATTAAAGATTTAACAATCTCTATTACGAATACTCATGCACACGGTTCTTGTGATAAAAACTACTGTTTATTTATTAAAGAGCAGACTTTAACTAAACACTATATTATACTATAGGACGGAGTATTTATCAATACTCCTCTTATCTGTAAATCTTAATTAGTTTACTTACGAGTAAGTTGCTATTACTCTTTGAAATCATAAAAATATCCTTAAGCATTCTACTAACCTCTCTTATATTTGCAGAAGTACTATCACTTCTATTCTTGTTTAAAAAGAAAGGTATTACAGATACTCTATACCCTACTCTACCAATCTCATTTAATATCTCTGAGTCTATTGCAAACCTATTTACCTTTAAATTAGGCAACATTCTCTTTACTAACTCTCTTTTGAAAAGTTTTAAACCACAACCTACATCATCTATAGATTTAGGTAAGTTAAGTAATGTTCTATTAATCATTGTTAAACCATATGAAAAGAGTTTTCTTTTTAAAGTCATTTCTACATTAGAATCCTTATGTAATTTGGAAGGAATAACTGCCATTACATCAGGTATATATATTTCATTTAATGCATATCCTAATGTTCTAATTTGAATATCAGTATCAGCATCAATGAACCCTATGATATCTCCTGTTGCTTTTTTCATTCCATATCTAATGGCATATCCCTTACCTTTGTTTTTTGTATATCCAAAGACCTTAGCATTAACTAAGCTATTTTCTTGAATATATTTATTCAAAATATCTTTGGTATTATCAACATACCCATCAATGATAAAGATGAGTTCAAAATCTGGATTTTTTCTAGAAAGATATCCATACAATCTTTCTAATTGATCCAATACTTCTCTTTGTTTTTTGTATGTTGGTATAACCAAGGATAGTTTCATTTACATAGAGAGATATAGAAATAATTTGCATTTAGATGCCCCAAGGGGCAATCTCCCTATTAGAGAGATTGCTTGGCCTTGAAGATTTTAACTGTAGAAAGAATACTCATTCCTACAATAAATGTAATTAAACCTGCGATATAAAAGATACTTGTATCGTCAAAACCAGTTGGAACTGGTTTGTGAGGTTCATATGGTGTATAAGGACCATATGGGTTAGAAGTATCTGCTAATACGCTGGACACATTTAGTAAGAAAAGAGTGCTCACAGTTAAAATAGCTGTGATTAACTTTTTCATATAATGAGCAAGTTAAATTAAATGCAATAGCATTATACAACTTGCCAACCTAAAAGTCCATACTATGGGTTTAAACTAACTAAATACGTTTCGAGGATTAAGCCCTTGTTTGTAAGGGATAGTGCGTTTTCTACGCCAATATATCTGTAATGCCAACTTTCATGTTTGTATCCTGTAATACTTTCGAATCCTTTGGGAAATGAAATAATAAATCCATATTTGTATGCATTTGTTTTTAGCCATTCACTTGCTTTTGTATTAGCAAATGTATCTCCTAATACATCCCCTATTTCATTACTACTGAAATCTATTGCTGTACCTAATTGATGTTGACTATGTCCTGGTCTAGCAGAAAAGGTATCAACATATTCAACATCATTATTATTCTTACTTAACCAGTAGTTGTATGTATCTACCTGTGTTTTATATGATCTATATCCTGATACAATACTTAAATCTGCTCCACTCTGTTTAGAATCATTTATTAAATTCTTTAAATCATTTATTAATATATTTCTTAAGTAGTAGTTTTCTCCTCTTCTAATACCTGAATTACTTGCTTTAACTAAATCTGATGGAGCATATGTACTTGGCAGTTTGTATGTTTTATTTACTAGTACAAGTAAATCATCACCACTTCTCTTAGTTGTAAGTATTTCTTTTGGATATTTCCACCACTCTGTTGTTGGAGTAACAGTTGGCTTTGGAGTATCAACTGGTTGTTCTTCTTGTTTGATAATTTTGTAGTTATCTAAATCTTCTATTATTTCAAATATCCTCTTCTCTATTTTTTCTTCTAGATTAGTTTTAATATTTGAATCACCAATCTTTTGAGGGAGAAGGATTAAAAAAACTGTAATTAGAAACATTACAAAAAGGATTTTCATATGGATATTTTACAAGATATTGGGTATTTAGTTAACCCTGTTAGCATATCTAAAAATTCTTACAGGGGAATTGTAATACTTACATGTATACAGTATTAGGTCTGCACTGTAATCGGATATGTATGTACTCTCTTCTTTGGCATATATTTTGTATATATACTCTCTCTGATTCCAATATACACTTACTGTACTATCTATATCTGTTTTGGGTAAATTGTAAAATGATATCCTGTTCCTTGTCTCTGTACTCCAACTTGTATATCCAAATCTGTGTGCTGCAAGGATAATGGGTAGTTCATCTTTCTCAGGAGTTCCATAATCTCCTACTATCCATGTACCTTTTTTTAATGCGACTTTGTAATCTCTACTGTCAGATATTGGTGAATTAATGCCAACTGATGGTATCAATACAAAATATCCTTCAGGAAGATTGGTATTAAGAGGTGGTACAGTTGATAATTGTGCAGTAGGATTAACGATTATATCTTTCTCAACAACATCTTTTACAATCTTTTCAATATCTTTTTCAGTTTCATCTGGGTTAATCCTATACCATATGTATGGTGATGTGGGTACTGCAATTAATGCTAATGTTGCAAAGAGGAAGAAAAACCCAAGAACTGTGTACATATTTAATAACTTCTCTACACTCTTTTTATTACCCATATGTATAGATTAGCATATTAATTAAAAAATCTATATTACAAGTATCATAATTGTGAATACAATAGTGTGTTGTATACAAGCTCATATATATCGCTTTTTAGGTCAGGAAATATATATTTGGGTATGTGAGAATATATTAATAAATTATTAATGGTAAATATATGATAAAAAGTCAAAGTGAAATACAACAATTAAAAACAGCAATTAATGTTAACTTTAAAATAGTTAACAAGAAGTTAAGTAAGTATGAAAAAGAGATAGCTTTAATACTAAAGAAAATAAATACGGAAAAGATATATATGACATATGATCAGTTATCAA
Organism: candidate division WS6 bacterium GW2011_GWE2_33_157; assembly: GCA_000989675.1. Lineage (GTDB taxonomy): Bacteria > Patescibacteriota > Dojkabacteria > SC72 > SC72 > UBA12044. The sequence goes on along the minus strand of LBOT01000003.1, from coordinate 34,615 downwards.
AAGATATAGATGTTAAGGTAACATCATATATGGATGATGATTAATAAAAGAATTTACAATAATGTCATTGTAGCTACTCTATCATCATCATTTATCTTCATAACCTTTACTCCACTAGTTTGTCTCCCAAGTACAGGAATAGCATTAATAGAGGATCTAATTACTTTAGATTTTTCGGATATTACCACTATTTCTGCATTAGGATGATCGAGCACTCTTGCAACTGCTACTTTACCAGTTTTTTCGGTTACTCTAAATGTAAATATTCCTGTTCCACCTCTCTTTTGCTTTGTATACTCCTTTAGTAAAGACATCTTTCCAAAACCTTTCTCGGAGAGTGTAAACAACCTATTCTCATTTGCTCTTACAACCCCTATTCCTACTATATAGTCAGAGGAAGATTTAAATTTCATTCCAGTTACACCCCTTGTACTTCTCCCCATTGGTCTTACGTCTTTTTCAGTAAACCTTATTGATTTGCCATCTGCAGTGACAAGTATTACTTCATCATCACCTGTAGTTGGTTTTACCCATATTAGTTCATCATTTACATCTAACTTTATTGCAGTTAAACCATTGGATCTAATCTTCTCAAATTGGTTTAATTCCGTTTTCTTAACTACTCCATTCTTTGTTACCATTAAGAAGTATTTGAAACTCTTTTTATCAACAACCTTCTTAGTATCTTGATCTTCTTGAATTTCCTCAGAACCCATGACACTACCCTTATGATCTCTAGTTAGTATAGAGGTGATGGTTTCATTTTGATCTAACTGTACAAGGTTGATGAGTGGAATACCTTTTGCAGTTCTTCCATATTCTGGTATCTCAAATATTCTTGTATTAAACACCCTTCCCTTGTTTGTAAACAGAAGCAATTCATCATGTGTACTACATAAAAGAACATGTTCAATAAAGTCACCTTCTTTTGTTTCTCCCCCTGAAATTCCTTTGCCACCTCTTTTTTGTACTTGATATGTAGAAGGTGGAACTCTCTTTACATATCCTGAGTGAGTAATTGTTATTAATGTTTCTTCTTTTACAATTAAATCCTCTTCAGATATTTGATCTACTTTTCCTTTTACAACCCTTGTTCTTCTCTTATCACCATATGATTCCTTTATTACTTCTAAATCACTACTAATTATTTCTAATATTCGATCTTGACTATCAAGAACTGCATTATATTCAATTATCTTTTCTTTAGTTTCTTTATAATCATTCTGTAATTTCATTCTCTCTAATGCAGCTAATCTTCTTAGTTGCATATCTAATATCGCTTGAGCTTGTACATCAGTGAATTTAAACTTATCCATTAAATTTGTTTTAGCAGTCTCTTGTGTTTTGGATCCTCTTATTGTAGCTATAACTTCATCTAGGAAATCTAATGCTTTAAGTAAACCTTCTAATATATGGGCATGATATCGAGCTTCTGCTAAATCATATTCATATCTTCTAACTGTTACAGTTATCCTAAATGAAAGGAATAGCTCGAGCATTCTCTTTAATGATAGTGTTATTGGTTCTTGATCTACTAATGCAATCATATTTGCATTAAAGGTCTTTTGCATTTCTGTATATTTAAACAGTTTGTTTAATACTGTTTTAGGTTGGGCATCTTTCTTTAGTATTACAACTACTCGTATACCATCTTTGTTTGATTCATCTCTAATGTCTGCGATACCAACAATCTTTTTATCTCTTACCAAATCAGCGACCTTTTCAATCATATATGCTTTGTTAACTTGGTAAGGTATTTCAGTAATTACGATTTGGTATCTTCCATTACTCCCCTCTACTATGGATGCCTGTGCTCTTTGTAATATCTTTCCTCTCCCTGTTGCATATGCATTTAATATCTCATCTCTGTCATATATTGTTCCACCTGTTGGGAAGTCAGGCCCTGGTACAATCGTTATTAATTCTTCTGGAGATATTTCTGATTTAAAATCGGGATATATTACTTCACCTGAGGTTGATATTCTCTCCTTTATTGCATCTATTGCTTTCTGATATTCTAAATCTTTTGTATTAACATAGTTTTCTAAGTAATCTTCTGGTTTAGAATTAAGAGTTTGAGGTATTAATTCCTTTGCTTCTTTTGCCTTTCTAAGTTCGTTGTAAATGGCTACACCTGTCCATTGATTTTTCCTTTTAATCATCTCTTGTAATGCATCTACCAACTCTCCCAGGTTATGAGGAGGGATTTGTGTTGCCATACCAACGGCAATACCTTGACTACCATTTGCCAACAGATTTGGGAAAAGAGCTGGTAATACTGTTGGTTCTAATCTTGTACCATCATAGTTAGGAATGAATGTAACAGTACCCTTGTTTAAATCTTTTAGAAGTTCAGGTGTAATCTTCCCCACCCTTGCTTCTGTGTATCTCATTGCAGCAGCAGGGTCACCATCAATGGAACCAAAGTTTCCCTGCCCATCTACTAATGGATATCTAGTTGAGAATAGTTGAGCTAGTTTTACCAATGTTGGATATACTACACTCTCACCATGAGGATGGTAGTTTCCTGATGTATCTCCAGCTATCTTTGCACATTTTCTAAAATGAGAAGATGGTGTTAATGCAAGATCGTTCATTGCAACGAGTATTCTTCTTTGTGATGGTTTTAAACCATCCTTCACTTCAGGTAGTGCACGAGCAACAATAACGGACATTGAATAGTCAATATAGTTTGATTTCATCTCATCAACGATAGATCTGGACATTACCTCTCCAGGTTTGAATGATACATCAAAATCTAAATCAGTATCTTCTTGTTGTGTAGGAGAATCCAGAGAATCTGAGTTCTCTATCTCTACAACTTCTTCTACTTTTTTAATAATTTCCTCTTTATCTGACATATCAATATACTTTCAGGTTAAAATTTTTAGTTTCCTATCTTATTAGGTTCAATACACAATGGCAACAGTTGCTCAAAAGTTTCCTCTTTTACATGTAAGGTTGTCATATCTTGTGGATCTTTACCAATTTCTATAGTAGTTTCATAATTCCCCTTATTATCGTATATATGTCCAGAAATATCTTTCTCAAGTTTTTCTAAACCAATCTTTATTTCACCTTTTGATCTTCTATCTGTAAGCAATTTAAAAACTTCTGACTCAGGTTCATTTGAAAGTACTTTAAAAATTTCAACTGTATGATTAGGCATAGTCTCACCAAAGAGTCTTAGTAAATCGTTCTCCTTTTGTAAATCTGTATCTCTCATTTTTATTTCTTCTTTAAACATTTTCCTACTATTAAAAATTAAACATCTAAATTAGCTCTCTTTGCATATTTCTGTATAAATCTTCTTCTTGGTGGAACTTCAGTTCCCATTAACATTTCAAAGACCTTTTCTGCTTCCTCTGCATCATCTATTTTTACTTGTTTTAACACTCTTGTTTCAGGACTCATTGTGGTTTCCCATAACTGACCAGGATTCATTTCTCCTAAACCTTTAAACCTATTTGATACAGGTACTTTACCAGCAGCTTTAGCCTTTCTTACAAATTCATCTTTCTCATTGTCATTTAGAAAATAATATTTCTTTTTTCCAATCTCTACTTTATGAAGTGGAGGCTGTGCCACATATACATATCCCCCATCTATTAAAGGTTTAAAGAATCTGTAAAGGAGTGTAAGTACCAAAGTTGTTATATGTAAGCCATCTACATCTGCATCACTCATTATTACTATTTTGTGATATCTAAGTTTGGCAATATCCAATGTTGTACCAATACCTACTCCAAGTGCAGTAGTAATATCTTTAAACTCATTATTACCAAGTACCCTGTCTACTCTATATTTATGAGTATTAATGATTTTACCTCTAAGTGGTAAAACAGCCTGTGTATGTCTATCCCTTCCCTGCTTTGCACTACCACCAGCTGAATCTCCCTCTACAATGTATAGCTCGGAGTCTGCAGGGTTACTACTAATACAATCTGCTAATTTACCTGGAAGTGCTGTACTCTCAAGTGCACTCTTCCTTATTACCGCATCTCTTGCTGCTTTAGCAGCTGCTTTTGCTTTATATGAGAGTATAGCTTTATCAATTATGGCTTTTGCTTCTTTAGGATGTTCATCAAAGTAAATTAGTAATTCATCTCTGATAACTTTGGCTACAGCATTCTTAACCTCAGGGTTGTTTAACTTTATTTTAGTCTGGCCCTCAAATTGTGGGTTTGCTACCTTAACAGAAATAACTGCAGTTAATCCCTCTCTTACATCATCACCATTTAATGTTGAAGTAAGACCTTTTAACAACTCTGATTTCTGAGCATATGTGTTAATTGCACTAGTAAGAGCTGTTCTAAAACCTGCAAGATGTGTACCACCTTCTGGATTGATAATATTGTTGGTATAGCATTTAACATTCTCATCCATGCTATTTGTATATTGTATTGCAGCTTCTACAAGTACACCCTCATTCTCTTTGTTTACATAGAATGGTTGTTCATTTACAAATTTCTCATCTATGTTCATAAAGAGAACATATGATTTAATACCATCTTCAAAATACAAATCGAAAATTTTAGGAGCATGCCCCTGCTCTACTCTTAAGTCTTTTACTGTTATTCGCAGTCCAGCAGTTAGGTATGCGTGTTGTCTACATTTTTTAATAATTTCTTTAAAATCAAAAGTCGTTTCTGAAAATATCTCATCATCAGGAAGGAATCTATGCTCTGTACCTGTAATAGAGTCGTCTATACTACCTACCTTTTTTACAGGAGCTTGTGGTATTCCCCTCTTATACTCTTGTCTATATATTCCTCCATCTCTAGTTACAGTTGTAATCATCCACTCTGAAAGAGCATTTGTACATTTCATACCCACACCGTGTAATCCACCAGACACTTTATATGCCCCATCATCAAACTTACCTCCAGCATGAAGGTTAGTCATAACGGTTTCTAGTGTAGACACTTTTGTTTGAGGATGTATTTCGACAGGAATACCTCTTCCATTATCTTTAACAGAAATTGAACCATCAAGTTCTAATGTGACCCATATTCGACTACAGTATCCTGCAATGGCTTCGTCAACAGAGTTATCTAATATCTCTGTAAAGATATGGTGTAAACCATTCCTATCTGTTGAACCAATGTACATTGCTGGTCTTTTTCTTACTGCTTCTAATCCTTCTAAAACTTGAATATTTGAAGCTTGGTAATCACTCTTTTTTGGCATTATGCTTAATCCTTAAATTACTATTTCAATATGTTTTTACAATCGCAATCTCTATTCTATATATTATGGGGCAAAATGTTAAGGGGCTATTTCTCTTGTTAAATCAAGGAAAAGTCCCTCAAGTAGTAATCTCTTGTTCCCATTTGCCTGAATCTTTGCTCTTGTATTAACAATCTGTTGAATGAATGTATGAACATCTTTTACATCAATTCCTTTCCCTATTTTCTCTTCTAGTATACCTTGAAAATACAATTCTAGTTGTTTAAGAAAATATTCAGTACTTTCCTTACTTTTTGATATGACCTCTATCTTGTTAAATGCATCTATTAAATCCATTTCTAAAAGATCTTTAGCATTTAAATCATCTAAAACTTCCCTTTCCTGTTGTGTATATATCTTTAAAGATCTGGAAAGAATTGTAGGAAGTAAAATCCTCTCATGTGGTGTAACTAATATGTATATATTATTATTCCCACTCTCCTCTAATGTCTTAAGAAATGAATTCTGTGCTTGTGTAGTTAATTTCTCTGCATGAAATACTATCGCTATCTGTACTAATTCTTTAAATGGTGAATATACCATTTCTTTTTGTAAACCCTTTACATCCTCTATACCTATACTGTTTAAATTACTACCATTTAATATATGAATATCAGGCGATTCTTTCTCAAGAATATCTTCTGCTACCCCTCTACTCCAGAGCTTAATTATTAGCTCCCTTATTTTCCCCTTAATTTTTTCTTGGCTATTACCTACAATTAAATATGTCATTATGGTAGATTGTATCATATGTATATTAGTAAATTGATTAAATACTTAATATGGATATCCAAGTAAGAGAGATTACAGAACAAAAAATATGGGATGAATTTGTTAAGCTAAGTCCTAATTGTAGTTTTATGCAATCGTGGAATTGGAGCTTGTATCAAGAGATTGGTTTAGGTCACAAAACGTTTAGGTTGGGTTTCTTTGATGAGGAAAATCTTATTGCTGTATCTGCTTGTTATGAAATGGAACAAACATTTGGAAAATATATATATTGTTCTAGAGGTCCAATATTAAAAAGCTTAGATACAGAGATTTACAAGAAAGTATTAGAATCCCTTAAGAGTTTCTTTGCAGGTAAAGAATATATATTTCTTAAAATTGATCCAGCTATTGAACAACAAAACAGAGTATCTATATTACCCTTTGATTTGGGATTTAAGAAATGTATTAATTATGTACAGCCTGAAACCCCTTGGTTTATTGAGTTAGTTGGCAATTCTGAAGAAGAACTTATGGATTGGTGTGAAGCACACGGTATGGGTAAAAACTATCCTACATATATTCGTAAAGCAAGAAAGTTAGGTGTAACTATACGATTTTCAAAAGATTTGCCTGATTGGAAAGTATTTACTCATTACCTTGCTAAAAGTTCAGATCAGAAAGATTTTGCAATTAGAGGTGCAGACTACTATCTTAAACAGTTAAAGTATCTTGGAGAATATGATGAGGTCAGGCTAGCTATTGCACAGTATAGTGGAGAGCCAATTGCAATGTTAGTATTATCATTCTTTGGAAATGAAGTGGCCTGTTTGTATAGCTGTCAAACTGGAATACAAAACAAAGTAAGAGGCCCTATGCTACTCCGATGGGAGTGTATGTTACAAGCTCAAAGAGAAGGTTTTAAATATTTCAATTCGTGGGATGTTCTACCTGACGAGAAATATACTCCAAGAAGTAAAAGGTACGGGTACTCTAATTTTAAGAGAGGGTTTGGAGGGTATTTAGTTAGATATCAAAGAACTGTAGATTATCCTTTTAATACACTAAAGTATTTTTTTGTTAGGTTACTGGATATTTATAGAAGAGTACGCTTCTACTCTGATAGGTAGATGTGGTATGGCTTACTTCATTATAGGTCTATGAGCGCTTGCCATGTATTGGTATATTATTACATAAGCAATTAAATTTTGTTACTGCCTAATCTTGTCAACTGATTCGTTACTTACATACTTGCAACAACAAGGAGTTGTTACACAGGCTGATGCTACCCGTGTTCAGGTAGAGAGATCTCGTTCTCCTAAAAGTGAGGAATCAATAATTAGGGAGATGGGTCTAGCAGATGATCTCTCAATAGCAAAAGCAAAATCCGCTATCTTTAACATCCCCTTTATTGATTTAAAGAACTTAACTATTGCAGAGAGTATCATAGCTGAGGTTCCAATTGAGAATTTAAAGAAATACAAGACAGTTCCATTTGAAAGAGGAGAGAATTTTGTTAAGTTGGCAATGATTGATCCATTTGATATTCAGGCTACACAGGCATTGCAAAGAAGATACCCTCCAAATACTAGACTCCAAGTATATATTACTACCGAGGAAAGTATAAACCATGTGTTAGATAGAAGAATTGGAGATGTAATGAGTACGGAGGTTACACAGGCGTTAGAAGATGTTGATGTTCCAGTACAGGAAATAACGGAAGATCCAAATTTAATAGATAGTGTTGATTTAAAGAATGCTCCTGTTGCAAGAATAGTAAATTCAATAATGCAGTATGCTGTTACCTCTAAGAGTTCTGATGTACATGTTGAACCAATGGAAAATAGATTAAGGGTAAGGTTTAGAATCCACGGTATTATGACTGAAAGGTTAGTGCTACCAAAAACATTGGGACCTGCAGTTGTCTCACGTATCAAGATTATGTCTAATTTAAAAATAGATGAAAAGAGAGTTCCTCAAGATGGTAGATTCCAAGTTAAAATTAAGAATATTAAGGTAGATATCCGTGTTTCTGTTATGCCAACTATTCATGGAGAGAAGGTGGTTATGCGTTTACTTGAATCAGACACTTCTGGTATTACTTTAGAATCAACAGGTCTAAGAGGAAATGCTTACAAAGTTTTCTTAGATGCACTTAGTGTTACAAATGGTATCGTATTAGTTACTGGTCCAACAGGAAGTGGTAAAACCCGTACATTAGCTTGTTCCCTAATCAAGGTCAATGACCCAGGTGTAAACATTATCTCCTTAGAAAATCCAGTAGAGATTCGTATACCAGGGGTAACCCAAATTCAAATTAATGATGATGTAGGTTTAACTTTTGCAAATGGACTTAGATCTGTACTACGACAAGACCCAGACATTGTAATGGTCGGAGAGATTCGTGATCAAGAGACTGCTGAGTTAGCTGTTCAAGCATCTCTTACAGGTCACTTAGTACTTTCAACTCTCCATACCAATAGTGCAGCAGCAGCAATCCCAAGATTACTAGATATGGGTATTGAACCATTCCTTTTGGCTTCTACTGTTAGAGTAGTTGCAGCCCAACGTCTTCCAAGAAAAATTTGTACTAACTGTATTCAACCATTTGAAGCATCTCCCGAAATTATTGAGACCTTACTAAAAGGACTTTCAGGGATAAAAGATTTTGATATTGTTCAATATATTAATAGGGTTGTAATTGCAAAAAAGGCAAAGGGAGAAGAAGGCTCTGCTGTAATGAAATCTCCAGAGATTGGACCTGATGGAAAACCAAGAGTATATTTGTATAAGGGAGTCGGATGTGATAGATGTGGAGGCTCTGGATACTCTGGTCGTATTGGTATTTTTGAAGTATTGGATGTTAGTGAGAAAATTAGTAGAATGATAATGGATAATGTAACTGCTCAGGATATAGAGAACGAAGCAAAGGAACATGGTATGATTACTATGATACAAGATGGGTATCTAAAAGTACTTGAAGGTATAACAAGTATTGAAGAGGTACTAAGGGTGTCTAAAGAATAATTTTAAGATATAATGGTTACCAATGGATAACAATACTGCCCAAAATGGAACGATAGGATATCCTAATCTTGCACAAAACAGCGCTAGCATACCAATACCTACTCCAACAACTCCTACTCCTGTACAATCTACTTCTGATGCAAAAATGCTTGAAGATTTAGCTGCACAGATTCAAAAATTAGATACAACACCTCAAACCCAATCATCATTTGAATCATTAAATACACTTCCTGTTCCAGATGGTCCAGATATTCCTGCTCAACCAGTACAAGCTCCTATTGCTCCTGCTCAACCAATACAAGTTCCTGTAACCCCTACTCCACCAGTTATAGAGCATTTAGTTCCCCAGCCAATACCAGTACCAGAAATCCCTGTTCCTCCAGTTGTGCAACCTGTTGTACCAGAACAGACTGTTCTTCCAGGTGCTGTTGAAAACAAATTAGAAGAGATTATTCCAGGGGAGAAAGTTCCAAAGGCATTACAGAGAAAACCTGTTGAAGATAGTGTTGCTAAACCAATAGATGAGCCAGTACTAGAAGAGATAAAATCTACTTTGATAGATGAGGATAAAGATGAAGTAGAAGCACCAGTGAAAATTAATCAAACTCAAAAAATAGATGAATTGCTTAGATATGCAATTGAGCATGAAGCATCAGATTTGCATATTAGTGTTGGATATCCTCCAATAGTAAGAATAGATGGAGAATTAAAAGAGATTAGTGATTCAATTATTACTGCTAAAGATGCAGAAGATTTCGTTTTACCACTTCTCTCCGATGAAAAGAAAGAGTTGTTACAGGTAAATAAGGAGATTGATTTTGCATACTTCTATAACAAAGATTTAACAGGAAGATTTAGAATCAACGCCTTCTATACAATGAAGAATTTGGCAGCAGCATTTAGATTAATCCCTACTCGTATTAGAACAATAGATGAGCTATTGCTACCTCAATTGTATCACCAGTTCTCCCAATTAAAACAGGGATTAATACTAGTTACTGGACCAACAGGCCACGGTAAAAGTACTACTCTCGCTGCAATACTTGAGGAAGTAAATACTACAAGATTCTCACATATCATCACTATTGAAGATCCAATTGAGTATGTATTTGAAGGTAAGAAAGCTTTAATTGAACAAAGAGAAATGAATGATGATACTCACTCTTGGTCTATTGCACTAAGAAGTGCATTAAGACAAGATCCGGATGTCATTCTAGTTGGTGAAATGAGAGATTATGAAACCATTGCTTCTGCAATTACACTTGCTGAAACAGGTCACTTAGTATTTGCTACATTGCATACAAACAATGCAGCTCAAACAGTAGATAGAATCATTGATGTATTCCCAAACAATCAACAAGCACAGATTAGATTACAGTTATCAAATATCTTAGAAGCAATTGTTGCTCAGAGATTGATACCTTTAGACAAGGGTGGAAGAAGAGCTGTGTCTGAAATAATGGTTGCAAGTCCAGCTATTAGAAATATGATTAGAGAAGCAAAGACTCATCAGATTGACAACGTAATTAGAACGAGTTCTGATATAGGTATGGTATCTTTAGAGAAATCATTGGTTGGGTTGATAAGAGAGGGAGTTATTTCTGTTCAGAGAGCACAAGAGTATGCTGTATTCCCTGAAGAAGTTTTAAGATTACTTAAAAGTTAAAAATGAATAAATTTCAATATTCAGCGAGAGATAATAAAGGTAAGGAAATAAAGGGGAAGATGGAGGCAAGAGATGCCCAGGCAGTAGCAGAGATTTTACAAGACAAGGGATACATTGTTGTAAAAATTAAAGAAGAAGTTGGAATTAACTTTGAAGAGTTGGGACAGCTTAATATTGGTGGTGTTCCAATGAAAGAGAAAGTTGTCTTTATGAGACAGCTTTCAACAATGGTTAGTGCAGGTTTACCATTAACAAGAGGTTTACAGATTATGGAACAGCAGGTTGCTAACCCTATGTTTAAAAGGGTTATCACTCAAGTTAAAACGTCAGTAGAGGCAGGTAAAACATTGGCAGATTCGTTTAGGTTGGCAGATGAAGTCTTTGATGATGTGACTATCAACCTTATTGAAGCTGGTGAATCTAGTGGTAATTTGGATGTTGTACTTGCTAAGTTAGCCGTTGAGTTAGAAGAGAGTAAAAAATTGGGTGATAAGATGAAATCTGCAATGATTTACCCTATTATTATTCTTTTTGTTATTGTTACAGTTATTATTCTCCTTCTGGTTGTATTAGTTCCTACTATGGCAGAGATATATACAGACTTTGGTGCAGAATTACCATTTACGACACAGATGTTAATAGATATGAGTAATTTCTTCCTAAAGTATTGGTGGGCTATGTTTGTAATCGTATTATCTTTGGTTATTGGATATAAGGTTTATAAAGATACCCCAAAGGGAAAGAGAAATTTAGATAAGATAGCTCTTAAGATACCTATTGCAGGTCCAATTATAAGTAAGATGCAAATAGCACAGTTTACAAGGTTACTTGGCTTATTAATGGGTAGTGGTATGTCTATAATAAAATCTTTAGAGCTCACCGCGGCATCTTTAAGTAATGAAATGTTTAAAGAGGTAATTCTAGCTTCAAAAGATGATGTTGAGAAGGGTGGTTCCCTAGCACTTCCTATTGCTAGAAGCGAATATTACCCATTACTTGTAAGTAGTATGATTGCAGTAGGAGAAGAAACAGGAGAATTAGATAGTGTTCTTAACAAAGTAGCTGAATATTACAAAGATGAGGTAGATGTTGCTACTTCAAACTTATCAGCTGCATTAGAACCAATCTTTCTTATCATAATGGGTTTAATGATTGCATTTATTGCTCTTGCTGTTTACTCCCCTATGTTCCAACTTGGAGAGGTAATGGGAATGGTCATTGACATTGTTACTTTGTTTGTGTAATTTTTATATATAAATTAAATTAATATTATTTATATGGGAATGAATAGAAAATATTCAGGTTTTACCCTAGTAGAGATGCTTATCGTCATGGGAATCATTATAATCCTCATGGCTGTAGGTATAGCTGCAGGTAGATTTGCTATCAACAGAGCAAATGATGTAGCACACCAGAATGCAGCAGATCAGTTATTTGTAGCAGCTCAATCATACCTAACAGATGAAAGAGAGTATCCAATAGTTACTAACTGGTCACTCAATCTTACAGAAGGAACAGGATGTACAGCTCCATGTTTGGGAGGGTACCTTTCATTAGGAGAGTTTAGAGGAGGAACAGATGCAACATATTACTACTGGACTGATCAGAAATCAGCTTTAGTATGTGTATCTCTAGGTGGTGTAGATGATGCAGACAATAGAGGATACTACTGTACAGGTAATGGATTTGGTGCAACTGGTGCTCCATCAGGAGTCACACAGAAGGATGTAGATCCAGAGAGTACAACAGCAGATGGTTTCCCTGGTACAAGCGTAGCTGCAGATTGGAATTTAATACAGGATTGGGATAATGAGAATGATGTCTTTGAAACTATTTAGTTAAAAGAATTCGAAGCTGAACAACCCCCTCCCCTGAGGGGGTTTCTCTTTCTTAAAAAATATATATAATGGGTAATGCATATATATTTTACATTCATTTCGTTTGTTTTAGGATTAGTACTAGCAAGTTTCATTAATGCACTACTGTATAGAATAGATAACGGATATAAATATCCAGATATATTTATTAAAGGATCTCACTGTGAAAAATGTGGTAAAGCATTAAAGACATATGAGTTAATACCTGTACTATCATTTATTATATTTAAAGGTAAATGTTCTAAGTGTGGATATAAGGTACCACTGTATTACCCAATATCAGAATTAATACTTGGTATATCAATGGCTAGTATATATTATTATTCTCTAGACCCTATTTATTATGTTCTAATAATATTTATGTTTACCTTTTCATACTTTGATAGGATCTATAAATGGGTACCACAAATAACAGTAAATATTTTCTTAGGACTATCCGTTATATATTTTCTTCTACAATCTTTAATTCAAGATTCCATTCCAGAAAATTCCATATTAATTGGTATCGGTCTTTCTGTATTTATATGGGTGTTAGGTAAAGTAATGAAAAAACCTTTTGGTAAAGGTGATACATTAGTACTTCTTGGACTTAGCCTTCTTTTAAATGTACAGATGTATATCTCCTTTATATATCTCTTTATATTTCTCTCTACCCTTTATTCCTTAATATTGATAGCTAAAAAGAAAGGTACTTTTAAATCTAGTGTGCCCCTACTCCCATTTATGTATGGATCGATGGGAATACTGTTTTTTTTGAATGAAAATATTACTGAAATTATAGGGAATATATTCTATTAAAAAGAGTGATAAATAAAGAGAATTTGTGGAGTGTTGAGTAGTTATAAATTTTCTGTTAAATTAGTATTATTACTTATAGATATCTGTCCATGAAAAAGTTAAAGAATTCTCTATTGGGATTTACACTTATTGAGATGTTAATTGTTATGGCGATATTTGTTATTTTGTCTGCTATGGGGGCAGGAGCATTTGCAGGTATTAGGGAAACAACAATAATCAGGCAAGATGTAGAGAATTTAAAACAGGATATTCAATTAGCTAAACAGAAATCCATGCTTTTAGAAAGGGGGCCAAATGAGAATTGGCTGTATGGGATTGGGATAGATTTTAGTGAAGTTGACACAACGGGAGAATATAGGTTATTTAAATGGTGTTCTCCATTCACTGATTTTGGATCTCCAGCAACAACATCTGAATTACCAGGATACTCTGGAGGAGAAATAACTATTACAAATGGATATCTTCCGGTTGAAACCAGAACTACCTCTTGTAGTGGACAATCCTCCTTGGTGGAGTTAGCAGAATATGTAGACACGAGTTTAAGTGGAGGTATAAATATAATTGGCATACCAAGCATTTATCCAAGGACACCAGCGGAATATGTTGTTTTTGAGGCTGTAACAGGAAAAGCTTTTTTATATGATGGGACGGGAGCTCCCTCAAACTATACATATAGTTCGGGTGTTTTAACTTATAGAGGTTCTTATTCTTTAGATGTAATTGCTCTAGATATAGTTATTGATAGGAAAAGAAGTACAAAATTTGAAGTTTTATCAATATATCCACTTTCTGGTACTGTTATCGATCATGTATATAATCGTGAGAGTGATTTAGCTAGTCCAACCGAAGTTAAAACAAGAAGATATTTCATATTTGATGGGATTAGATTTTCTAGATATGGTATAGCAGATGAACTTAAATCATATAGAGAAGAATGAAAAACATATTAAAAAAGATGAAAAAATATGAAGGTTTGGGATTTGTAGAAGCCCTTATTGCTTTAATGGTCTCAGGGATAGTAGCCGTAGTTCTGATGAGTATATCAGCATCCTCCATACAAGAATTAATGAGGGTTGATATGCAAGATTTAATGGCACAGTATGCTGTATCTACATCGGTACATATACAAAAGCTTGCAATAGAAGAAGCAAATGAAAATGCTGATGATAATAATTTCCTAACACTTACACAAGGAAAGTGCTACCCTTTTAATACTGATGAGGAAGAATCTATAAGGTTTACTGAGGATGCTGGAAGTAGAAACGAATATAAAGATAGCTCATTGGTTAAAAATGATCCTGATTTCTTTAGAATTATGTGTGTTGAATATAGAGATATTACTGATAGTAGAAAGATGTTGGTTAAGATAATTGTGGGTTCTAATAAATTTGATGGTTTAGCTACAACTGATAGAGATATAAAAGATTATGAATATTTTGCAGTAATAAATATATGAGAGATATAAAGAGAAAATATGAGGGTTTTAGTTTTGTAGAAATGCTTCTGACTATTCTACTATTAGGTATCATTATGTTGATTGTTGCTACAACAATGAATACGGTAATAAAAGTTTCAAATACATCTAATAGTAAGAATCTTGCTAGAAATGATATGAATTATATTATGGATATCGTAAATAGAACTATAACAAACGCAGATTTAGGAAATATCCTTTTATTTAAATCAGATACGGTTAGAACTTTGGGAGTTGATAATTATGGACAGCTGAGGATAGTGCAGGGTGATACAAACGCTATAGATACTGCGTATGCAAATGGAACCCCCTCAACAGTACTAGAGGGAAATGAAATACAAGTTAAACTTTATGGTTATAGCTATTGGACTTGCATAGGATATTTTAGAGATAATACAAATCCAAGTTATGGGTATATTGTTAAAACAACATCTTCTAACTTAGTTAACCATAAAGAGTGTTTCTCGGCTACTGCAGTTGTTACCTTACTCCACTCTTTCATGGTTGATGCATCAAACTTTAGTGTAAAATATGTAGAAGTAGGAGATGGAACTAATAGTATGTTTATTGTTGATTCTACACTACGACCTTTATACTGGCCAGTATCAGATACATTCCCTGTAAAGCGAGATGTAGTCAGACAGATTGTTATATCTACTCAAGCTTTGACATGGTATTAATTAATTGTTAATTTAAATATATGAATATCAAAAAGATGAAAAGATACCAAGGTCAGGCCATAGCAATAGTAATGGTAATACTTGTGGTAGCAACAGTTTTAGGAGCATCTTTGTACTCTAGAATGATAAAGAATAGAGAAGCAATTATTGATACAAAAGAGTCTGCAAGAGCTATTGAGCAAGCTGATACTATTTTAGATACAGTTATTTCAAGTGATATATTTACTGTACAAAGCGCAATAGATGCCTGTTTAAAGAAACCAGAAGGATGTACATTTAATAGTATTGTGGATTTTAAAACATCTTTTTTAGGCTTATATAATATCGATAGTACAATATTAAATGAGATTCCCGATACAGAATGGTGTTCTAATACCACAACTACAACGGATACAGAGTCAAGTATTAGTATAATATTTGGTTATGCTGGATTAGGTGATGGACAGGACTGGGAAGTTGGACAGGTTATGGCACTTAACTTAGAAGGTGTCTCAAATGTTGCAGGTTGTAACTTAACTTTGAGTTTTGGGAGTTCAAGTTCTGAAGAAGAAGTCTTTACTATTAAGAAGGTATATAGAGATGTAAGTGGGAATGTTAAACCATATGTAGAGGACGATATGCTTATGTATTGTCTCCCTGATGATGGTACTTGTAGTTCAGTTGCACCAACCACATCAGTAGAATCATTTACTAGTCCAAACTCTATAAGTATCCCCCTTTATGAAGTAAAGGATGGTTACCCATTATATGAGATAAGAGTATTACCTCTTAAAGGTACACTACGTATATCAAGCCAAGTATCTGGAGCAACTTGTGCAATTGGAAAAGATTTAAATAATTATAAAATGAATTCAAAGGTAAACTGTAAAGGTGATTATAGAGAGAAACAGGTAATCATTCCTAATATTCATAATGTAGGGTACCCTACTCTATTTGATTACACTATATATAATGCTACTGGAGTATTAAGTCCAAATTAAATTTATTTATTACTTGAATATGGAAAATACAAGAAAAATCTTAATAGTAGAAGATGAAACTCCTCTTTTAGATTCATATGCAGAGTTAGTAGAAACTGCAGGTTATGTTGCTATGAAAGCCCTAGATGGATATCAAGGGTTAGATTTGTTAGCAAACAATTTAGATCAGATAGATTTAGTATTACTAGATTTAATGATGCCTGGTGTA
Organism: candidate division WS6 bacterium GW2011_GWE2_33_157; assembly: GCA_000989675.1. Lineage (GTDB taxonomy): Bacteria > Patescibacteriota > Dojkabacteria > SC72 > SC72 > UBA12044. The sequence continues at coordinate 17,968 of LBOT01000003.1, read as the reverse complement.
GATGGTTTAGAGGTATTAAAAACTAATATGACTAGTGAATCTGTTGTGAAGGAAGCTTTTAATATGGGAGCTTCTTCATATTTAGTTAAAACAGATTTAGATTATGAGGGCTTAGTAAAGGAATTGGATAAATTCCTAGGTTAAACTTATTAAATTAAAAACTGCTAAGAAAGTGAAGATAACTATATCTCCAAGTATATTGGTAAAGAGAATTTTAATAATAGCTCTTTCTTTCTTACTACTTTTAATATTAATTTGGTTTGGATATTCATTATTTTCAATGAATAGTAGTAATCCAACATTTGTACCTTTTGTTGATATCCGAAAAGATGCTTTAGCTACAAAAGTTCAATATGAAAGTGTAGAGATAGATGGTAAGAGAATTACTTATAAATTTGAAATTATTCCACTAGAAGTTTCGAAAGATGAAAGTAATTATATTATTACTGGAGTTGCAAAGAACTATTTTGAGCGATATGAGGATATTGAAGATACTAGGTTCGTATATTCTCTTCCCAAGGGGATTGGTGAATTTGACTTTAGCAGTTTAGAGTGGGGCCAGCCAATATTACTTACAACTCAATATCGAGTAGAAAAGGATTTTAAATATTTTATAGAATATTCATGGTGTATATTAACGAATGGCTACTACAAATTAATTGGTAGTAAAGAGAGAAGCACAGATGGCTTTTGTCCTGTTGAAAGAGATATAAATAGATGGAGTGTTGAGGTTTTAGATGTAACAGAATAAAGGGTAACGAGAATAAGATTGCAAGTGTCTTAATAATATTTTATTTAAAGAAAATGGAACTAAAAAGAATTGTAAAAGAAATTGTATTAGTGATATTTTTACTATTCTCTTTTGTCCTTCTTTCTAGAGTCAGTGCATACGCTGGTACAATAAAGGATTGTGAGTGTGATGGAACGACCAATGTTTGTTCATATTGTGAGACGTTTCAATATAATGGGTATAGAGCAGAAAAATCTTGTAATCTATGTGATGATGCAGAATGGGATTGGTGTGAAAGTGACACTGGATGGGTATATGATTGTTGTGTAACTTATAGATATGATAATTCGGTTTGGTGCGAAGACAATGAGGATTCTGCTGTTTGTGGTAATGGAGTTGTAGAAACAGGGGAGGAATGTGAAAGTGATTCTGATTGTAGTTCAAATCAAAGTTGTAAAAGTTGTGATTGTCAGGATAACATACCCACATGTACAAGATGTACTCCGGTATGTCCTGCCCCTTTGTCTTCTACGCCACCAGCAAGTAATCCAACAGATTACGATTTCGTAGATTTTGCTTCTTGTACAGATACTGGAACTTGTGTTCCACCTACTGAAGCGATTGATTGTTACGAGGTGGTTAGTCCACAGCCAACGATTGCATTTCTCTTACATCCTGAAAACTATCCAACAACATTAGGATTTACATCTCAAACACATACGGGAGCAGGTAAGTTAGTAGGTTCTGTTGATGATATTGTTAATGATTTTATACCTGTTAGAGTTCTTGCTGATGCTAATCAATTTTATATGGAAGCTACTTTTACTGATACAGATCTAGATATAGAAGCTGTATATGCATGGTTTACTCAAAGTGGAAATATATTGACCCCACAAACTCTTGATTTAGATAGTAGTGCTGGTTCAGGGTATAAAACAAAAGGTAGGGCGGATTTTGGATTTATGCTACATAAAGAAGGGGGAAGTTGGGTTCCATATATTCCATACATAGTTGGGGATGGAGATGATTTGAATGATATTTGGAAAAAGGCATCATATACAAATAATGTATTCGCAATAAAAGGTCCTGATGGTAATGATATGGTTAATGTTCAAATTGCTAATATAGAAGATACAGGAAAGCAAGTAAAATTGAAATTTAGTGTAAGTTTTAAACAAAATAGTGGACAAAACAATTTAATTGCAAACCCACCAACAGAGGGTAATTACAATGTCTTCTTAATGGCTAATGATACCTTTGGTTTTACTCCATATGATAACTATGATTCTTATCCAGATATAGCAGCAGCAGTTCATAGTTTATGGCTAACAAACGAGAAGATAAGGTACTATAACAATTGGATTGATACTACAAAAGATTGGAATGTAGATTTGACACCCCCTTCCGCAGATTTAGGTGTTTCTGTAGATGGGGCTAATTTAAAAATCTCATGGGATTTAAATGATAATCTTGATCTTTATGGATTAGTCCTAGATCTCTTTATAGACTCAAGCTATAAACTAAATCAATTAGATGATGTTGAGATACTCCCTCTTACAGAAAATGTTCCATATACCCCTACTGAGCAGACTGAAATACAGGTCGGACACCTTACACTAGGAACCCATCTTTACAAAGTAGTTGGGATGAGTGGTAAAACAAGTAGTAGTAGCATTACCCTTGATGTTGGTGATAACAGGGGCGGTATATTCTACTTTAAGATTACTGCATTTGACGATGGTGGAAACCCAATACAAGCAAGTGAATCTTTTGATCTAAGAGATTGGATGGGTACAGAAGGTGGACTCCTCTACTCTATGGGTGGTACTGATATTGCAGTAAGAAATTTCCTTGAAGAAAATGGTAACCCTTGGATAGGTTCCTTTATAGAAAATATTGTATCGTGGAGAAATATAGCAATATCCACGGAGTTAATTGGAGACAAGGTTGCAGGAAACCCCATTGCTCCCGAAAAGAGTCCTACTGTCAAATCATATATGGTTAGACCATATGAATCTACTGATGTAGGAAGTTACTACTCTACATTGAAGAGTGCATTCGATAGTAGGAAAGTTGGACTAGGAGTAATTGAAATGCCCGTTACAACTAAGCTAAGTGGCTCTTTAGGTAATGTAGGGATTAAATCGATGTCCACTGTTAATAATTTAAGTGTTGGTGGTCCTGCAAATGAAGAATTCGTTTGTGATGGTAGTGGAATATTCTTTGTTGGTGGAGATTTAAATATATATGGAAAGATAAGGAATGTGAATGCAAACAAAGATGCATGTATATTTGTAGTACAGGGCAATGTATATATACATGGAACCATTGAACCTAAACAAAAGTATGAGGAGATAAATGCATATATACTAGCAGACGGAGAATTAAGAATTAATCCAGATACTGATTTAAATGGAGAATATGATGGTGTATATATCAATGGTGGTATACATAGTCTTAAGGGCGTCTCTCTTAAAAGATCTTTACAATTGAAAGACAGATTAACATACCCAGCATTGGTAGTAGACCATCACTCAAAATATGGAGTATTGAGTAGAATACTTTTCGGTGGTCAAGTTAATATACAGAAAACAGAAGTAGGATTTAGATAATAGTGAATTCTCCTAGAGGCAATTAGAAAATAAGTACATACAAAGAGTACCATGAAAAGAAAAAACATCTTTATATTAAGTATTGTTATATTACTCTCCATTCTTCTTGGCTATATTTTGTATTACATTTTCTTACTTGAAGATGAACAACTAAAATATGAGGAATTGCTAAATGAAGCAAATGTAAATACAGAAAATACAAGTAATTCTGCTACTATCTATGTAAAAGAATTTGATAGTAATAGCTGCAATATTTCATACTGTGTTAATAATAAATGTGGATTAAAATTATATTTACCTTGTGATAAGTTAGACAAAAATGAATATAGTAAAGAAGGTTTATATAAAATATCATTGGGTTTTGAGAAGAGCGAAATATTTGTATTTAGAGATAAAGTTTTGGATTCATGGTCTATATATAAACCAGATATCAAAGAGGAAAAATATGAGAAATCTTTCTATATAAACGGAGTAAAGGAATTACTAAACAACTTTCCTATCAGACAAGGATTTGCTTGTCTCATTTCTTTAAAGACCGACGAACCTGAAAACTGGATTTGTAACAGTGATTTCTCAATCACATATGACTATCTTAAATCGATATATCTTACCTATGAATTAGGTAAAAAATTAAATGACAATGAGATGCTGAATAGTGTTAATGAGGAAATAATGTACCTTAATTCAAATAGCGAAGAGTTGATTAAAGCAGAGTATAACTTTCCTGAAGCATATATATTAAAATTGATTGATATAGGATTAAGTGAAGAATATCTGAAAATAATTTCTGATTTTGAAATTCCAGAATACAGAGTTCAGACATTAACAATACATGATTCGTTGCCATACCTACCAAATGAAGGGGAAATTCTTTCTAAACGTTATGTAGACATCTTAAGATATTCAGATTATCACACTGTTTTTAATGAATATGGCATGGAAGAATTATCTTCCTACTACTATAACGAATCTGTTCGTAGGTATAATTCCTCAGAGTATGTTGTAAATGGTCTATGTACTATTGGTTATTCAACAAGTAATCCTGATATATATAAATATGTAAAAGATGAACTAGAATTTATAATATCTTCGAATGGAGATGATTTAATATTGGAAAATATTACAGAACTTTTTAAATGTTCACTTCTAAGTGATAAGATGGAATCAACTATTAACGGATTAAGTAATGAGATAGAAAGTTTGGTAAAACGATCTACAATCTCAATAGATAATAATGCATACATTGTGAATACAACAACTGCTTGTGTCAACGAAGAGAAGGTATGTAATCATGTAATTAGGAATTTCAGACTAGTAGATAACTTAATGTATATTCTGTATGAGTAGATTTATAAAAATCTTTATTACACTGGCTATATTTATTTTGTTTAGTTTCATACTAAAAGAGAACGCTTTTGCCGCATGTGGGTGTGCTTCAGATGGTTCATATTACTGTTATACATGTGATACACGTCAGTACGGTCATTATACATCTGTACCAGATTGCCCAAGCCCTTGTGCATGGTGTCCTTCCGATACTGGATGGCAGTATACATGTTGCTATTATACAGAATGGGTAGTTGGTGGTTGCGAATCTGCTTGTGATTCTGGCTGTACTCCTCCGGCCTGTGCACCTACATATGACACTGTAAATCATGGTGTTGGTTCTATCACTACTAGTTGTACAGATGATTGTGGAGATACTGAAACAAGAACCTGCTATCTATATAGGTGTGATGATTGTACATTACCAAATTGCCCTGCCCCTCTTCTAAATAGCGCATTACCAACTGATCCTGTGAATTTGGTATTAGCGAATTTTAGATCTTGTACAAGAAGTGGAACATGTGGAGGAGCTTCAAAATTAGGGGACTGTTATGAACCCTACTCTGTTCAACCTACAGTAGCACTTAGAAACCCATCTGAAACATTAGATCTTGCAAATATATATGGGTTTAGAAGCATACATCATATTGGTATCCCCAAATTAAATCCTACTTACAATTTAAATGAGCCTCTTAATTTAGAAGCTAGATATACAGATTTAAATGGTTCGTCCGATATAGAGGCAATATATGTCTGGTTTAGAGACACAGCATACGCATATCCTGCAGAGTTGAGTACTCCATTGTTCATAGCTTCTTCTGGTAATCCAAAAGCACCAGCACAAAACAGTTGGGGTTTTATGATGCACAGGGAGAATGGAAGCTGGTATCCATATGTACCAGACTATACTGATCCATCAAATGCTAAATGGGTTAAAGTAGCTGGATATAATACATCTTTAAGAACATTCTATATACCGGGTACGACATCTACAAAAATGGTAGCTGTAACTATAACTGGAACAAATGGTATTACAGAATCTGGCAATACGGTAACAATGCCATTTAGATTGAGATTCTCTAACTATGGTACATATACTGATATATTGCAAGAAACGAGTCCAGTAACATATAGAGTGCTGTTAATGGCTCATGACAAGTTCAGTTTTACCCCATATGATAACTATGATAATGTGCAGGCGATAAAGGATAAAATAGGAAACTATTGGCAAGCTAACCAATTAAGATACAGAAATTTACCAGCAATATCTCAGAAATTTGCAAGAAACTGGAATTCATATATCAATGCTGGACAAGAAAAATTTTTCACTATAGATAAAGTAGCTCCATTCTCTACTGTTCCATTTTCTGTTGCATATAATAATGGGAAAATAGAAATAAAATGGAATGTTGAAGATGCTAAAGGTTTATACTCTATTGTAGGCAACATATATTCGTCTTCAACAACATACCCAATGACATTAAGTGGAACAACAGGAATCATTTTTCCTTCAGGAACTTCATTCAGTCCAAGTTTATATACAAACCAAGTAATAGGTCATTTAACTGTGGGGAGAGCATTTGCAGTAGCACCTGATATGGCAGTAAAAACACATGCAGGAACAGTATATGTAGATCCAGGAGCAAATAGGGATGGATCCTTAAACATATATTTAACTGTATTTGATGATGCAGGAAACATTACCCAATACAATATGTTATACCTATTAGAAGATTGGATAGTTTCTGATGGGGGGTTAGCATACTCACAAGGAGGAACAGGATTTAAAACAAAAATTCCTTCATCTCCAACCGATACATGGGGTTCAGTATTACCACTAAGAGACATTTCTCCATTAGTTGAGTCATTAACCTTTGCTAAAGGCGACCTATCAAGTGAAATGTGGGCAGAAGGTGCTGGGGGTTTACTAACTCCACTAACAAAAAGTAGTATTACAAACAAGTCGTACAAGATAGTAAATTTTGGAGGTTATAACTTTAGTAGTTATTACGATAGATTTTATCAGTTATATCTTGATAATAAGACGAATTTAGGAACACTGCTAGTTGAGAAAACACTAGGTTCTACGACAACAGAACTAACAAGTACATTGACCGCGAACTATTGTGGAAACCAGAGTACTGCACCATACTGTGTTCTTCTTAAGAGTGGCCCCCTATTTGTTAATACAGGGTTTATATGTGATCAAAAAGCAGTAATATTTGTTAATGGAGATTTAACTATTGGTGGAAAAATAAAGAACCATGCTTCGTTAAGACGTGATTCAGATGCGTGTATGTTTATTGTAACAGGCAATATAGTTATTCAAGAAGGAGATAATGCATCTCCTTCTACATTAGGATATGACGAAATAAATGCATATCTATTTTGTGATAAACAAATAATAATAAATGCAGAAACTACAAGTAAAACGAGATATGATGGGCTATACATAAATGGTGGTATTCAGGCATTGGGAGGTATTAAAGTAAATAGATATCTTAAATTGGTAGATAGAATGAAATATCCAGCATTAGCAGTAGATCATCACTCAAGATATGGGATATTGGGTAGAATATTCTTTGGTTCAGACTACACTTTCCAAAAAACAGAAGTAGGATTTAGATAATTGATATATTACCTATTACTCTCTTTTCTGCTATATTATAATAATCATAATTTAACTGTCCAGAGTTATGGCTAAGCTGCCAGATCATGTTGGTATAGACTTCGGAACCCACACTGTAAAAGCTGTAGAGTTAAGAAATATTCTCACTAGTACACCTGAGCTAGTAAATCTTGGTAGCCAATTAACACCAAAAGGAGTAATAAATAGTGAAGAGAGACAAGATCAAAAGAAATTGGGTGTAGCACTTAAAATGCTTTTTGATACAGCTAAAATACGAAATAGAAATGTGGTTATGGCATTACCTGAGTTTTCGGTATTTACAAGATTTTTAGAATTCCCTGGAGTAAAGAAAGAAGAGCTTGGAGAAGCAGTATTCTTCGAAGCTAAACAGTATGTACCAATGGCAATTGAAGATGTACAAATGAGTTATGTAACAATTGGATTTAATGAGGAAAAGAATGCTCCCAGAGTATTATTAGTAGCAGCACCTAAAAAGATAATAGAGATATATATGAATGTTGCTAACTTTGCTGATTTAGATTTAATAGCAATAGAGACAGAATCTGTAGCAATGGGAAGAGCTATGTTAAAGTCCATGGGAAAAAGAAGTGTTGTAATGTTAGATTTCGGTGCAAACAGTACAGATATGAGTATTATGGCTGATGGGTATTTAGTATTCTCACAAAGTATATCAATAGGGTCTGACTCTCTAACACAGTCAATTATTAACAAATTCAATTTTGATTATAATAGAGCTGAGGAATTTAAACGAAACTATGGATTGATACCTAATGTCTTGGAAGGAAAAATATTTAGTTCACTCACCCCTATTATGGACTCAATAATGTTAGAAGTAAGAAGAGGTGTAGAATTCTATAAAAATAAAACATTATCTGCATCACCAAATGAGTATCTTTTGAATGGAGATGGGGCTCTGTTGCCAGGTATTACAGAGTATGTTTCTAAATCACTAGGGGTTAATGCACAAATTGCCAACCCGTGGTTAAATATATCAATAGATAATAAATTTAAAGATCTTGTTGCAAAAGGTGGACCATCTTACTCCGTTGCGATAGGATTAGGATTAAAGGATGAATAATATGGAAGAAAAAACAGTAAGTAAAACAGAAGGAGTTGTTCAGAATACTCCTCCTGTACAAGCTAGCACTACAGTAAGTGGTGCTGTAAGTACTCAACCTGTGCAACCTAAAATTCCAGGTAAGCCCACATTAGCACAACCAAAAGCTACTCCTGTTGAAGAAGGAGTGAACCTAATCCCTGCAATGACAGAGGAAGAGAAAGTATCTGTTAAAACAAAGAATACTCTTAATGTTGGTTCTATACTTAGTTTAATAGCATTAGCAACTATTGCAATTGGTATTGTAGGTTTTAATATACTATCTAAAACACAGTTGAATAGTAAGAAAGCAGATTTAGCAAGAATAGAGGGAACTGTTAAATCTAAAATGGATAAGATTGTTGCAAATAACGCTATTGTAGATAGGGCTATACTCTACTCTGAGGTTAAAGAGAATAGCTTCTCTCATAAGAAGATAATTGAATTCTTCAATAGTATTGGTGCAAGAATAGGAAGTGTTTCATTTAAGAGTATAGATATTTCTGAAACATTAGAATTTGAACTTTCTGGTAGTACTGTAAACTTGGAACAAACTGCTAAGCTTTGGTATCTATTTGGTGTTCATGAGAATATAGATACAATCAATTTAGAATCTGTAAGTAAGAGTGAAAATGGGGCAACATTTTCATTCAAAGGAGTTTTAAATATAAAAAATTTTACTAACGAATAAATATGGGTTTAATAACTAAGTCTGCAAAAAGTACGACACAAGAGGTAGCTGTAATAAGTAACAAGATTAAGAAAACGAAGTTTAGTATTAGTGATTTAATCATACCAATATCATCGGGTATTCTCTTAATAGTTCTCTCAGTAGCCGTATTTATTCCAATGCTTAGATCTGCATTTGAGTATTTAGATCAGATAAAAGAAACTGACGAGAAGATAAGTCAATTAAAAGAATTTAATAAGAAGTTGGATAGTATAGATGAAAATACTTTAAATGAAGATGTTGTAGTTGCTAGAAAGGTTATACCAAGAATATTAAAAGTTTCTGATTTTGTTTATTACATAGATGGTCTTGCTGTTGAGAAAGGTTTAGAGATAACTGAGCTATCTGCTGGAGATACCTCTGGAGGTGCTACAAGTGGTACGGGAGTTAGCGGACCTGTTGTTTATAGTGGAGAGTATAGCGCAGTAATATCCTTCTTAGAGGACGTACAGAGTGTCTCACCATACATTATTCGTTTACAAAATGTAGAAGTAAGCGCTAACGATGAAGGAAGATGGAATATATCATTAAATGTAAGTGGTTACTATCTACTTGATACAGGTAAAGACCCAGATATATATGCTCCATTCCAAAATTATACGGAGTACGCTGATATAGTGGAAATATTCAAAAGGAAAGCTGAAGGAACAATATAATAAAAAAGCGACCCTTAGGTCGCTTTTTACTTAGATTTCGTCTTCTAACATATCAACATCTGTATCTATATGCTCAACTGGTGTGTTCTGTTCTACTCTATCATCTTTTAATAATACTCTTACTCTTTTGTTATTTCTTATTGCACTTATTGTAATAATATCTCTAATAGAATTAATAGTTCTTCCCTTTCTACCAATAATAACCCCCTTATCTGTCTCATTTACATCGATAGTTAGGATAGTAAGACCAGGAAAATCTACACTCTCTCTTTCCTCAACACTTACATCATCTGGATAGTTTACGATACCCTTGATGATATGCTCTAGTAACTCTTTCATTTTTAAACATGATCAATTTAATCTCTACTGTAAAATTATACCCTTAGTAAAGAAAATATTCCAGATGGTACTGGATTACAAAATATATATATGGGAATTTCTATTTCTCTTCTCTTACTTTCTTTACCATATTAGGTTTTTTTGAACCTCTCTTAAGAGATTTAAGAAGACCTAATTTAACAAAGTATTGAGCAATAGTATCTGAAGGTTGTGCACCTTTCTTTAACCATTCGGTTGCAGCCTCTTTATCTATTTCAAATGTAGTTGGATTTGTTCTTGGATTGTAGTAACCAATCTCTTGAATACTAACTCCATCTCTAGGAGATTTACCTTCCATTACTACTATTCTGTAGTGAGGCTGTCCTCTTCTACCTGTTCTTTTTAATCTAATCTTTAACATAGCGTTGTTATTTTAACAGATGATATCTTAATATTCAAGCTAATTACTCTCTTTTTCTATATATTTTATTCCTTCAGTAGCTGCTTGCTCCTCTGCCTTTTGTTTACTTCCCCCTACTCCCTTACCAATTACCTTACCATTAATTTTCACTACTACTGTAAATATCTTATCATGGTCAGGACCCTTCTCTTCAATTACCTCATATATTGGTGTCGTCTTATATACTGATTGAGATACTTCCTGTATTTTTGTCTTACTATCAATATCTAATCTATTTGCAACAATCTCTTCTAACTTGGGAACAAGGTTCTTGTATACAAATTTTTCACTAATATCGTATCCTTGATCAAGATATATTGCGCCAAGTATTGCCTCAAATGTATTTGCAAGAAGGTAATCCTTTTCTCTACCACCTGTATCTTCCTCTCCCTTTGAAAGTCTAAGATACTTTCCTACTCCTAAGTTCCTTGCTGTTTGTGCTAAGCTATCAGTTCTTACAAGGGCAGATCTAAAACTAGTTAAATCTCCCTCTGGTCTATCTGGATACTGTTTAAAAAGGTAATTAGAGATAATTAATTCTAATACAGCATCTCCAAGAAATTCTAATCTTTCATTGTTCTCAACAGCATCTTTATGTTCATTTAGATATGACCTATGAGTAAGAGCAAGAAGTAATAGCTCTTTATTTTTAAATTCAAGGGAAATATTTTTTTCAAAAGTCTCTAGATTATTCATTATTCTGTTTTTCTATATCATATATTGCTCCAAGCACACCATTAACGAACTTACTACTACTATCTCCACCAAACTCTTTTGCTAACTCTATTGCTTCATCTATTGCTACCTTTGGAGGTGTAACCTTTCCAACAAACCCTTCAAATATAGACATTCTAAGTATTTGCAAATCAACCAACTTCATTTGTGATATTGGCCATTGAGGTGCAAATTTAATGATGATTGAATCTATTTCATCTTTTCTTTCCCTTACCCCTGTAACTAAAGCTTCGTACAGTTCCTCATTATATGAATCAATTTCATCAATTACAGAAAGATCTTTAACGTCGAAATCTATGAAGCCATCTTCATTACCATTTGCAAAATCTTTAGAAAACAGAGATTGTAATGCTAACTCACGAGAAAGATGTCTTGGGTCTGTAGCTCTCTTCATGTATTAAAGAATTACTATTATTTATTACTTTTCTTTAAATCTTTACCATCACCGTAGTAACCACAGAATTCACATACAAAGTGAGGTCTTTTACTCTTTCCACATTTCGGACAAAGTGACAATTGTGGTTTAGAAAGGAAATCATTTGCTCTCCTTCTATTCTTTCTACCTTTTGATATTTTTCTTTTTGGTAATGCTCCCATAACTATTTATACAATTTTAGACCTTGTATTATATTTTAATATTCCCTTTCTTGCAACAACTATATTATCCAATCCTCTTTTATTTCAATTTCTTCTCCTGCACTTATCTGTCCCTCAATTATTTCTTTTGCTAAATTACCCTCTATATGGTCTTGTATGTATCTCTTTATTGGCCTTGCACCTAACCCTGGTTCATTTGCTTTGTTGGCAATTAATTGAGGTATTAACTTATTCCAAGAAAGGTTAATACTCTTCTCTCTCAATCTCTTAGCTAGTTCTTGAAGAAGTATTTCTGAAATACTGGATAGGTTATCAATATTGTGAGGATGAAATACCAATATCTTATCAAATCTATTTAGTAATTCTGGTTTGATAGATTGTCTTAATTCAATCAACGCCTTATCTTTTGATTCTTCCCATGTGTTTTTAGGATCTTGAAGTGAGTTAAGAAGCATTAAGCTACCAATATTACTAGTACAAATTATTATACTATGTGTAAAGTCTACAACCTCTCCAAAAGTACTTGTAAGTCTTCCTTCGTCTAATATTTGTAAGAAAAGATCAAGTATTTGAGGATGTGCTTTCTCTATCTCATCAAAGAGTACTACTGTGTATGGATTAATCTTTATCCGATCTATTAAAGATATTGCTGTTTGTCCAAGTATATTACTATTACTTTGTCCTAAGAATTTCTCAATACTATTTATCTCTTGATATTCAGACATATCAACTCTAATTATATCTGACTCTTCACCAAAATATTCTTCTGATACTACCTTTGCTAGATATGTCTTACCAACCCCTGTAGGACCCATAAAGAGAAATGACCCTATTGGTCTATTTGGATTCCTAATATCTGTATGCGCTCTTCTTAGGGCCTCTACAACAGCTTTAATAGCATCATCCTGACCTATGATTCTCTCCTTTAGAATTTCTTCTAACTTCATTAGTTTAGTACTCTCTTGTGCGTTAACACTACCAATTGAAATACCTTTTTGATTTGAAAGAACCTTAGATACATGCTCTTCCGTTAATATTTGTACACCACTAGTTTGAGCCCATGAGCATGCAGACTCTATTAGTTGTACAGCACTACTGGGTAATTTCTTCTCTTTGTTGTATCTCTGTGCTAACTCTACTGCACTAATTAATGCAGGAAAGGTGATAAAGATACCATAGTTTTCTTCTAGATTTGAGATTTTAGTTTCTAGTATTTGTAGTGCATCATCCGCAGATATCTCACTTATTTCAATATTAGTAAAGGATTGTTTAAGTGATTCAGTACTATAGAAATATTTTTTGTAATCAGCATAATTTACTGTACCAATAATTGGGAATTTACTGTTTAATATGTATGGAAGTAATATACCTGCAAGTGAGTGACCAGAATCTTGTGCTTTTGCTGGTACTAACTCCTGCATTTCATCAATATAAAGAATTGTGTCTCCAGCATTCTCTAACTCTGCAATAGCCTTTGAAAGTAATTCTTCTATACCCTTCTCCTTTGAAGAGTATGCTATTAATCCATTAATATCTAATTGTAATATTCTCTTGTCTTTAATCTGATCAGGAACATCTCCACTATTTATCCTTTGGGCAATACCCAATATTAAACTAGATTTACCTACCCCAGCCTCTCCAATTAAGAGGGCATTTCTGTTGGAGATTTTTCCTAATACAGAAATTAAATTCTCTACTTCATCATCATGTCCTACTCCAAAGATATCATCTACTGCTGCAACTTCCTCATTTAGGTTCTTGCTAAATTTGTTTAGTACGAATGTATATCCATATACCCAAGCTTCAGCAATTCCACCTCTTTTGTAGTAAGGAACATTTGGGTTAAATGGACTACTCCTTCTTTTCCTATCTATTTCATATGATTGATATCTTACAACTTCTCTTAAAATATCTATTGAGGAATTTTGTGAAAGTAAGACCTTTCCTAATACTGGAAATACATTAAAGAGTGCAAGTAACAAATGAATAGGTTTTATTTCTCTAGAAAGAGTAAGTAAGGATTCGTTTAGGGCATATATGATAAGGCCTCGTATCGATGTAGCTGAGTATTGTGGTAGGGTTGTTGAATTAACATCATTCTTGTCTAATATATCTTCATCGATAGTTATATTTGCCCTCTTAAACATCTCTTGTACCTCTGGGTAAAGAATAAGTTCTCTAAATATGTAATAGGTATTTAAATTTTCATTGATTGTATGACTACATATTATTTCCGAGGTTAACTCATTAGCGTAATTAATTGCCTCTAGATGTGCATATCTTCCAAATTTAAATCCAGTGCTCTTTATCTCTTCTAAATCATTTGAAGAGATTTTTTCTGCTTTAGGCAATTTAACTGGATGACTTTTGTCTTTGTAATAATCATGCCAAAGTATTAATACACTTAGAATTGAAAAACCAAAAAGTGTATCTGCTATACCACTTGATATGAAATCTTTTACAATCGTAATACTATCCAGTACTCCAATCTGTCTTAGTAGATATCCGAAAGCAATTATTAACCCTGGTACGAGTAATACATTTGCTATCAATCTAACAGAATCATAGTATTTCTTGTATTTAAGGTAATTAGCAAGTACATTAGATATTTGTGGGGTCGATATTGTGAAGAATTGATCCCTTGTAACTAAGAAGAGTGCTTCTGACTCTTTAGTAAGCATTGGTAATGTTTTTCCTACTACTCCAAAGGTATTACTATCCTTTGAATGATATCCAATTATTGTTCTGTTTTGCCACCCGTAATCTATTGCCATTATATCGATATTATTGATCTAATTATTAAAAACAGAGTAGCAGGTGGAAGTAGTAACCAGATTAATATTACAACGAAGTAAAGTGTACAGAGAAGTATATATGTAGTTAGTGCTATTGGTATATATATGGTCTTTATCAGTATTCCAAATACATACCCTATTAGAGTAAAATCTCTATGCCATGGAAGGAAGAAATTTCGTAGCACAATGGAAAGAGACATATTGTCATCAACAAGTATAGCTATTCTAGAGAGCATTCTAAGATGCCAAAGAGGCATTCTAATATACCACCAGGTTAAAAATTCTTTTACCGAATATATGACAATTGATAGATTACTGTCTACTTTCTGCTCACTTAAAACCTGTTGTCTTCCATCACTTGTTAAAAAATTTTTCTGTACCATAGATAGGGCAATAATACATAGTAAGTTTATTGTAAATCCAATATTATTTCAAGATAAGGAGATTCTTAATAAGTTGTAAGTATATTAATTTTATTTGATGTTGTACAATCAGGGCCATGAGTATATATACGTCTATTAAAAAACCAATAATATCACTTGCACCTATGGAAGATGTAACAGATTCCGTATTTAGACAAGTTATTTGTTCAGTTGGTAAGCCAGATCTCTTCTATACTGAGTTTATCAATGTAGAGGGTCTTAATTCTAAGGGTAAGGAGAAAGTAATTCATAGGTTAAAGTATGATGTTGTAGAAAAACCTATCATAGCTCAACTTTGGGGTATTAATCCTGAGAATTTTTTTAAAGCTTCTCAAATTGTTAGCGATATGGGTTTTGATGGAATTGATATAAATATGGGATGTTCTGTTCAAAAGATTTCAGCAAGAGGGTGTGGTTCTGGGTTGATTAATAATACGGAGTTATCAAAAGAAATTATTAATGCAGTAAAAGAAGGTAGTGATGGATTACCTGTTTCAGTTAAAACAAGACTTGGATGGAAGGAGTATGGGGTTGATTCATGGATACAATTTTTGTTAGAGCAGGATTTAGATGTACTTACTGTTCATGGTAGAACAGCAAGGGGTTCTGGAGTAATAAATGCAAATTGGGATGAGATATCAAAGTGTGTAAAATTAAGAGATGAGATGGGAAAGAGTACATTAATTTTTGGTAATGGTGATATTAAATCTCTTATTCAGGCTAACGAATATGTAAACAAGTATGGTGTTGATGGTGTAATGATTGGTAGAGCAGCTATTGGTAATCCTTGGATATTTACTGGAAGAGAAGATATTGCAATGAATGAAAGATTAGAGCTTTTTAACTATCATTTAGAACTTTTTAAAACTGTTTGGGGTAATGAGAAGGATTTTAACTCACTAAAGAAGTTCTTTAGAGCATATATATATGGTTTTGAAGGTGCAGCAGAGATTAGAGAATCTATTATGAAATGTAAAAATATCGAAGAGATACAAGCTCAGATTCCAAGTGTTTTTCCATTAATTAATAAGATATAATATTAGTATGGATTTGATCTCTGTATTAATAGTGTCTTTCTTTGCCATATCATTGTTAGGAACTTTGTTACATTTTACCCATGGCTGGATAAAAAATGGGGTGTTATTACATGTTTTCTCTGCAGTTAATGAGAGTACATGGGAACATATGAAATTATTAATAGCTCCTACAATATTGATTGTAATATTCCAATCTTTTTATTTAGATACTATGTATCTTAATATTTTTAACTCACTATTAATTTTATTAATAGTTGAACTAATCACAATTCCTCTATTATTTGAACCATTGAGAATTATTTTTAAAAAAGTTCCTTTATACATAACTATTCTAATCTTCTATATATCTATTATTCTTGGATTATTTGCAGAGTATTTTGTAATACAGAGTGAAATAATGTTTGTATCAGAATGGTTGGCAGTAATATTAATACTTTTGATAGTTGCAATATTTAGCATTACTACATATCATCCTCCAAAGTTTTTTTTATTCAGGGATCCACAAACAGGAAAGTATGGAGATACTATAGAACATGTTTAAAATGTTATTCCTTAATTGTCATTGTAATCTTCTTTTCTATATCTTCTAAAGATTGTTTTGTCTTATCTTCTAACTTCCCTACTTCACCAGGGTTTGATTCCTCAAATCTAATTTCATTACCACAATGAGGACATTTTTTTGATTGCCCTTTCTGTAATTGATCTACAGTATATGAGAGAGGCCTTTGACATGATGGACATTTCATTTCTATTTTTTCATTACTTAACATTGTATTATGAATATATTTTAGATATTAACAATAATTTTGTTTAAATTACGTTATTAAGCCAAGCCCAAGAACACCAATAATAATAAGATATGCTGCAACAAGATAATTAAGGAATTTAGGGAAAACAAGTATCAATATACCAAATAATATTGATGCCAAAGGACTTAAAGTTGTAAATGAAAGAGTCATAATAATATTATGTTAATTTAAATTTAAAGATTACTATCTTAGGTTAAAAGACGGAATAGTAAGATAATTGCTGCGATAACAAGTAATATGTGAACAAAGTTTCCTCCAATCTTGGTAGAAAAACCTCCTAACCATAAAATCACTAAAACAATTACGATAATATATAAAAGATCCATATTAATATTCCTTCCTTTTCAAAAATAAAATTTTAGACAAAGTTATTCCTGCTTTTCGCCAGAGAATATTCTTATTAATTTAACAATACCCCAAGCCAAAACTGCATAGATAATGATTGCAACAAATGTTGAAGGTTCAAAAATTGAAGTTGTATCCGCTATATTATTAACTCCCCTATTAAATATTCCTTCAAATGGGAGGATAAATATTCTAGTTGAATCATATATAAGATTTACAAAACTACTTGAAGTACTTGCTCCCGTTAACTTAAAAAGAAGACGGAATAGTAAGAGAATATCTAGTAATCCAAAGAAGAAATATATTATATATTCAATCGTTTGGAACCCACTAGCCTCTCTTTTAATCTCAGTAGTTACTGCTTGCTCTTGGCCCTCATTTTGAGTCGTTACTGACTCTTTGACAATTTCTGTCATATCTTTAATACCTTTATAAATAAGATTAAAATTTGGGTTATTTCAATTTTACCTTTGAAGTCTGTAGAGTAAGGATCCAACTCCTTACCTACTTTCTGGTTTTTTGATTATTGTTTCTTTGGGGAGATATGTGATTAGGGACTTTTCAACAAAAGCAGTAAGAGTTAACTCTTCAACAATAGCTTGAGCCTTCGCTTGTTTAATAATAGCGGGATTGATAAAAAGTGTTAATCT
>LBOT01000002.1 GCA_000989675.1 candidate division WS6 bacterium GW2011_GWE2_33_157 | reverse complement strand
GGCATATATCTGTAATCATCTGCAGTTTCTTTTGATCTTTGGAACTCTGTAATACCTTTATCTGCATTCCAACCTCTTGTTTGTTGTATTATCTTTTTGCCTTCTTCTAATTCTTTCTCTATTCTTTCTATTTCATACAGTATTGATTTCTCTACTGCAGAGATAGAGCCAATATTTTTTACTTCAGATTTAGGATTTAATTGATACTCTCCTATAGCCAATATCTTTCCATCTTTGTATTCCCATTTACCTTTCTCCTGAAGTGATATATTTGGTTCACACCTCATCTGTCCTTTTTCCATATCAGCGTCAGATATACCAAGATATCGTACAATCTGTCTTATCTTGTTTGCGTACTCCCTTGCTTGATATGCACTTGTTATGTTTGGTTTAGTGACAATTTCAATTAATGGTATACCAGATTTGTTGTAATCAATTAGTGAGTATTCCATACCTGTAGATTGTTCAATGTGGTGTGTAGATTTTGCTACATCTTCCTCTTGATGTATTCTTTCAATTTCAATACGGTATGTTTCATTGTTTTCATCTTTAATATCTACATATCCATCTGAGCATATTGGTTTCTTATACTGACTTATCTGATATCCCTTTGGAAGATCTGGGTAGAAGTAATGTTTTCTATCAAAGTGTATCTCATTGTCTATATCACAATTTGTTGCTAATCCAAGTAGTATACATAGCTCTATTGCTCTTTTATTTGGTACTGGTAATGCTCCTGGTAATCCTAAACATACAGGGCATACATTTATATTTGGCTCTTTTGAAAAGTAGTTTGTTGAACAACTACAAAACATCTTACTTTCTGTTTTGCTTTGTATGTGTATTTCTAAACCTATTATTACATCGTATTTAGATGTGTTCACAGATATTCTATGCTTTAATTAATCGGTAAAATGATATCAATTATACAGTGATATCGCAATCTAACTGAAGATGGTTATACCTTCTGTTGCTTGTTCATCATCTTGATCTGGAATTACATAGAATGTTCCTCTTCCTTTACCTTTTTGTGATATATATTCTTTATCAAGTAATTCTTGTAGATCTCTGTATGAGGTCATAAAGGAAATACCCATCATTTTTGTATATTGTTGTCTAGTTATTCTTGAATTACTGTTTAGGTATTCAATTATCCTTACTTGTCTTGGGTTTAAATCTTTCCCTATCTGTTGTCTTAATTGTACTTTTTCGTTGTATATCTGTGTTAATTTCTTTGAAGAGTCCATTACTGTAAGAGAAAGGGTGTAGAGTACTGCTTCTATGAAAATGGTGAGATCTCTTTTACCTTTAGATATCTTAAATGCTGATACAATGTCTTCACTTATGGAAAAGAATGCTTTAGAAAAGGGTATTACATTGTATGGATTGTATCCATATATTTTGGTTAGTATCTTTATTGTAGATATTGCGGTTATTTGGTTACCTGCATAGAAGGGTGCTTTATCTATAAATTCATACAGCAATATACACAGCTGTATTAATTTGTGAGTACCAGAGGATGAATTTGTTATCCATCCAAACAGTTCATTGAAATGTGATCTCATTTCTATACTCGGGTAGTAATCTCTTAGTTTGTACCATGTATCATAAAGGTCGTATGGTTTTTCTGAGAAATTCTTTATTCTAGCTAAATCCCACTCTTCAACAATATTTTTCATTAATATTTTGTTTAAATGGGTTGATAGCTCAATAGATGGTTTAAGTGCACTTTTAGGGGTGTATACGTCTATATAGTCTTGGGTATTTTTGTAATTAGTAAATATTTTTAATTTGTTTTTGTATGAAGGTAATACTTGTCCTCTTTCTACTGTAAGAGCTTTACTGTATCCAATTGGAAATGCTATCAATTCCCCCAATTTATCTATCTCCTCTGTTCTTAATTGTTCTCTAAGCTGTTGAAGCAAAGGACTAGGGACCTGTGTGTCCTTTATTGACTGTATTGCTAATTCGTACTTAACAATATAGTTAAGAATTAGGTTTGTAATTGTAAATTTTGGCGTAATCATATTCTTTAAAAAGCTGGTGGGCGGCTTTGAACCGACGACCTCTCCCTTACGAAGGGAATGCTCTACCAACTGAGCTACACCAGCATTTCGTAACAAGAATTGTAACAGAGGGGGAATATATATTCAACTACAAAAGCGAGAGACGGGACTCGAACCCGCGACATTCTCCTTGGGAAGGAGACATTCTACCAATTGAATTACTCTCGCAATTGGTTGATTTTAGTATTAAACAGGATTTATTTCAATCTTAAACTACAGCAGATTTGATATCTTCCCAATCTTCATTGAGTTTAATACCAATTTTCTTTGCGGTTGTAGATGCTACTTCTGAATCATTCTTTAATTCATCTATTACTTTTGCAACTAACTCTTTATATGAATCAAAGTCTAATCTTTTTCCAGCAGCTTTTATCTCTCTAATCTTTTTCTCTACATCTTTTCTTGCATTTTTGTAAAGCAATTCTCCTTTGTCAGTTAACTCCATAGAGAGTTTCTTAATATCCTCTCTTGTTTCTACACCTGATTTTGGAGCTAACATTAAACCTGCAGCAGCACCAATTACTGCACCAAATACTAATCCTTTAAAAAAATCATCTGAGGAACTCATATTTATTAGTTATGAACAATTTATATATATACTTTAATATTACACTACCAGTTAATATATTTCTAGAGTTTTGTATTTTGATGTTGTAATATTGCATATATGCAATATCCTGATATTGAATTAGAAAAGAGTCTTTGGAAGAAAGGTTTCAAATATATAGTTGGTATAGATGAGGCTGGTAGAGGCCCTTTAGCAGGTCCTGTATCTGCTGGGGCAGTAGTTATTAATAAGGATTCTGTATTAAATCCGTTAATTACTGATAGTAAAAAGATGACGGCTAAAAGAAGAGAAGAGGTATTCGAATATATTAAAAAGAATTGTGTGGCTTGGGGAGTGTGCATGATTGATGCAAAGGTAATAGATAGGGTGGGTATTCAAGAGGCTGTAAGGATAGCAATGGAGGGAGCGTTAGGTCAGGTAGAAGAAAAACTTGGTAAAAAAGCAGGGTACTTAATTGTAGATGGTAACAATGTTGAATCTATTCTTGGTTACAGTATGGAAAAGATTAAGGGTGGAGATTTAAAGCATTACTCAATTTCTTGTGCATCTATTCTAGCTAAGGTAACAAGGGATAGGTATATGAAAGAGATTAGTACTAAGTATCCAGAATATGGTTTTGAAAAACATGTTGGGTATGGTACTAAAATGCATATGGAAAGGATATATGAATATGGTATTTGTGATATACATAGGAGATCTTTAAGAGGTTATAATCATATTCGTTGGGTCGCTAGCTCATCAGGTTAGAGCAACTGCCTTTTAAGCAGTAGGTGCTGGGTTCGAGTCCCAGGCGACTCATTTTCAGAGACTTTTCCAATAGTGATGTATCCTCTTATTTCTTCAAGAGTAGTTTTTTGATTAGTTGCAAATTTCTCTCCATTAAATTGTAATCCATCCGAAAATAGAAATTTTTGCAACTCGTTTTGGGATGTAGGTTCCAGTTCTTTCCAAACTGAGCAAATGTTCTCTAAAAAGTAGGTCGCATACTTAAGTAAGTCCTTATCTACTTCTTCTGTAGGTTTGTGTTGAGACAGCTCGTACCCTATTTGCGCATACTCCTCTTCTAGTTTATCTAATAGTTCTTTAGTTACTCTTGGTGGTAATATCCCTTGACGATTTTGTTCAGCTATTGAGTTCTCCTCTTTAGAAATTTGTTCTTGTCTTTTTCTTAGCTCTTTAAGGTTTGATTCATATGCTTTATTTCTTTCTTCCCAATTGAGTTCAATAGCATACTTGGTAAGCTCTAGAAGCGTATCTGAGAGCTTTATTTTCTCTAAGTACTCTTGGAATGCATTGTGTACATCTGCTTTTCTCAGATTTACATTTTTGCAGTAGCAACATTTGTAATATGGATACTTTTTCCTACTCCAATTGGCAGTCATTTTCCTATTGCACTTAGGGCATAAGATTGTACCCCGAAGAGGAAAATCGGGGTGGATTTTACGGTAGACTGGAGGGTTATGGTTCTTACCATCAATTATATCTTGTACAATATCAAAAACTTTTGGTTCTACAATTGGTTCGAAAGTTCCCCTTATATATAAATTCATATTAGGTATGTTAATAAAACCCTTGTAAAGAGGTCTTCGAACTAGTCGGTGGAAACTGGCTTTATTGTACATTTTCCCATTATTATCTTTCAACCCTAGCCCAAAAGCATATCTTCGAGCATCCTCTATTGTGTGTCCACCCTCGGATAAGTATTGAAAAATCTTTTTAACAATGGGTGCTGTTTCCCTATCGGTAATAAGGTTTGCTTTACCTCTGCCTCCTGTTTGTATATATCCATATGGTGCGGCATACACCCATCTTCCCTGTTTTAGAGCTTCCATTGTGCCATTTCGAGCTCTTTCTCCTCGAACCTCATTATCCCATTGAGCTGAGGCAGCCATTATAGTTTCCAACATACGTCCAGATGGAGAATCTTCGATATTTTCACTCAAAGAGTGTATTGATACTCCGTATTTTGCCAATAATACTTTAATACTTTGATAGTCCAAAGTCTGCCTTGAGAGTCTATCAATCTTGTAGATTAGTAACGTATCCACATTGCCCTTATTAGAAGCTACAAACTCTAGCATCTCTTTGAGCTTTGTCCTGTCTAGTGTCTTTGCGCTTTCACCTTGCTCAATAAATGGGTTTGTAACAATATGTAAATTGTTTTTAGATGCAAACTCTTCACACATCTTCTGCTGTGTAATTAGGCTTAAACCGTTCTCAGCTTGCTCTTTCGTAGAAACCCTACAATAGATTATTACGTTTTGCATACATTTGTACCCTTAGTATTAATATATGAGTTTATAATGATGCTTGAAAGTTTATCAACATGATAAGCAATTGTCTGGGCATCTTCTTTTGATAGACCAAGCGTTAAGGCTTTCTTAACAAGCTTTTCGTATAGCTGCTTTTGTCGTTCTGTTGGAATTAAGAAAACATCCCGTTTTGTACAACCCACAATAAACAATAACCAATATTAGTTAGCTGTTTGTTTAATTTATGGGTAGTCTTTAGGAATACCTTAGTAAAATATACTATCAGGCAGAGAGGGTGTCAACATATTCTAATTGGTTAGGATTTTGAAAGCTTGTCATTATCATCTCCAGAATTTCATTCTTGTCTGTTTTGTCGTCAGTGGTAACATTTCCGAATTCAGATTTGAGTTTTCTTTCTAAATATCTCATAGCTAGGGTAGGGTTCTTTTCTAATGCATTTACTACACACTTTCGAGCTTTGAGAATAGGTGCTTGTCGTAGTTGCTCAAAACGGTCAAATAACTCTGGATTATCATCTTTCCAATTATAGTAAGTTTGTTTCGAAATATTTGCGTTAAAACAAGCTTCGTTAACACTTGCGCCAAGTACAAAAGCTTCTTCTAGTTTATGGACTGTGAGGGAATCTAATTTAGTTGGTCTTGCCATTATTATTGATTATTCTATAGATTACATCTTGGTTTATCCAGTACGCCATCTTTTTCGTTATTGTTCCATCATGAAGTGTAGTAGTGTCACTTGCAACTCTCGCTTTCGGACGAACATGGAATGTTTTTTTATCAGATATTTTCCAGAAATAACCAAAATCTCTATTGCATATTTTCTTCTTGGTATCTATCCAATAAGCTTTGGCTTGTTGGCGCATTTTCTTTGGCATAGTCCAGAAGAAAACTTTGTGTAAATGCTTGTTGCCTAAAGAATCTTTTCGGAAAGAAACGAATAGATATTTGCAGTTTACTACTTCATTATAGAAATCCGATTCCAACCACTTCTCCTCGACAATCTTATCAAAGTCAATTTGTTTAAAAGACATACTTTCTTCAGGCTTGCCATTCATATCCAATGGTATTGTTTTTATCTTTATATTAGCCTTCTCAAACTCCTCGATTTTATTATCTTGTTTAATACCTAATATCGCTTTTGAAACAGAGGCTGCGAGATCTTTTTTCTTTGGTGAATACTCTAAATGGTATTCTTTCATGATGTCTGAAATTGACTTTCCCAGGTGAGGGGTAAACTTACTTGTTAGGTATTCTTCTATTGAAAGATTACTGATAGAGAAATCTTCACCCAGTGCTTTTTGTAGACCTTGTTCACCTCCAATTATTATATTTACATATTTACTTTTAAAAGCTAAAGCTCTGCTATTTGCTTTGATATCTGATTGTGGTTGTTTTCTTAAATCTCTAACTCCACCTGCACCCTTCCTTGCGGCCTCAAGGTAAAATGTGTCACCTCCCGATAATTCATGAGCTTTGCCCTCCCTGATTTTTTGATGAATAGTTTCCCAGTCTCTTTTAAGGACTGGTATGTCCTTAGAGGGTATTTCCCACAGTTTGATTATTTTAAACACCTGTTCTACTACCTTGTTTTTCTCATATAAATAGAACAAAAGTAATAGTGAAGCGTTTTTCTTTAAGAACTTAGACTGCTCGAAAGTTTCCATATCCATTTCGAAATAATCAATCATTCCTAAGACTAATCTTTCTTTTGAAACATACTTGTTATCTACAACTTTGAGTGGAGTGGTTTTTAATTCAAGTTTTGCAACTTCAAAATCTGGTTCAGGTCTCTCATTTGGTTCATAGTTGAAATGTAACTTTTCTACCAGACATCCCAACGACCCCTTCTTGCGAGGATTAAAAAAATCCGGAGGAAGTTTACCAATTTCTTCAAAATATAAGTCGATTAGGGATTTGTTTAAAAGAATCTGAGCATACTCATAAATAGAGTCTTTAGTGGTTTCGTCATATTGTCCAAATTTACAATTTTTCATAGAGTGTTTCTGCAATTTTTTGAATTACACCTACGACAAGTGCATTACCCATTAGAAAAGCTCTTGTTTGAGAAGAGTATCCCACAGTGTGATTATCAGGAAACATATCTAATCTTTCTAGCTCAACAGGTGTAAGTCTTCGTAGCCTTCCAGATTCGGTTCTCACGACATGTTTGAATCGAGATGGTGCTTTACCTCCTTCTCCTGTAATAATAGTCCTTGAGGGTCTGTCTAAAGCATCAGGGTAGGTAATTGCGCCTTCTGCATATTGGTACTCGTATCCTGTAGATTTTTGAATACGTTTTTCTTTTTTAGCTCCCTTAAGATATCTCCACTTATCGTATTCTTCTTTAGGTATGAAGAATTCATCTGGAATCTCTTTTTCATCAGTTATCAATATCTCCCCTAAAGTTTTCTTCTCACCCTGGTAATTAGTTTCTACGTCAAGTGTAACTACATGTCCATTAAATAATAGCCCGGCTTTTTTAAATGGAGTACTTGTTCCTGCTTGATTGAAGTTATCACTAACTTCTTTAATAATTGAGGATCTTTTCTTGCAACGAATTCCTTCATAAAGATGTAACTTTGTAATAGCCTTGTCAGATTTCTTATTTACTGGAAATCCCGATGCAAATAATCCATCTTTAGTTAGCCACGATTCGAAATCGCCCTTAAATGATTTGTAAATTTTAGAATCTTTTCTATAACCTACAAAGTAGATACGTTTTCGTCTTTGTGGATATCCATATTCACTTGCATCAATAACTCTCCATTCAACCATATAACCAAGTAAATCCAAACAGGTAAGCATAATTGCAAAATCTCTTCCTCTTTGTTTTGCAGGAGAACTAATTAACCTATCAACGTTTTCAAAAATAAGAATTTCTGGATGGTCTCCACTTTCAGCTTTTTCTCTAATAATTCGTTCTATTTGCCACCATAAAACTCCCTTCTTTCCTTCAATTCCATTTGAAAGCTTTTTGGTTGTTGCAACTGAGTAATCTTGACAAGGGAAACCTCCAACTACTATGTCATGATTTGGAATATCAGCGGTTTTTACTTTTGCAATATCCTCATTTACAAAACCATCTTCACCAAAAGCTTTCTTGTAAATTTCAGCTGCATATTGTACTTTTCTTCCTGGTTCCCACTGGTTGCCCCAAATTACTTTAAATAATTCCTTGCCAATTGCATCATTAGCTTGGTTAAAAGCTACTCTAAATCCTCCGACCCCAGCAAATAAATCAATTATTCTATAAGTTTTTTTGCTCATGATGGTTATCCTATAATTCTCGTTTTTTCTTAAATTCTTATCCTAATATAATATTAACTGAATTAGAAAACAATGTTTTAATAAAGCTTTATCTTTTCGGAAATGTTACGATATCACTGGGTGATATTTTCCCACACTTGTCTCCTTGTATTTCTTGACGAATTTTTACAATTAACTCTCTAGAAGTAAGAGCGCCTTCAGTATTGGTTAGTGTTTTTTGTAACTCATCAAGGAGTTTCTTATTAGGTACCCAGACGTAGGCTTTGTAAGAGAGATAATTGAGTAAGCTAAAAAACTCTCTTTCTTCTTTTGGGGATAGATTTTTACTTATTACATTGGAATTGGGGTATCTTCCCCATGTAGCTAGTAGCTCTGCGATTATCTCAGTTTGTTCTATTCTTTTGGCTCGCTCAGTCCTCTTCTTTTCGAAAATAAATATTACTACTGGGATAAACAGAGTACCGATTGCAGTAAATAAATCCGAGATAGCAGATTTGTTTTCTATAAGGAACGAGATTATTTTCATTTACCGGTATGTAATAATAACTTTAACCTAGGTATTATAAATAATAGCTAAGTATATTTTATAACCCAATTTATCTATTCTAACGGCAAGGAAGCAGTTTGAATGTTATAGATAAGTGCTTCGTTGTTTGAATTCTCAAATATTTTTACAGCATCACTAAAGTGTAATGTCTGTACTAGAGATAAATGAACGTCATTTAGTGCATCTGCAAAGTCTGTACCCACTTCCTCTGCTAAAGAGACTTTTACTCCTATCTCATATAACTCGTCATACCCAATTCTCCTTGCATGAGAGAGATTTTGCTTTTCATTTGTTAAAAAATGGGCTATATTCTTAATTTTTGCTTTTGTTGCTTTGGTAGACTCTCCCTTGAACATATAGTCTTTCATCCAAGTCCTAACTAGGCTCTCTGCTAATTCTGTATAATTTTTACAATCGACTAACAAACATGGAGCATATTCTTGTAAGATTGGAATCCATGCTGGAAGTGACTCGGGATTGCTTTTTATTTGTTTAGTAGCTGTCTCAAATTGTTCGATTATAGAACCTGCTGCAGAAAACCTGTTTCTTACTCTGATTTGAGGGTCAATTGGTCCTAATTCTGCAGCTCTAGTTAGAATTATTGAGTCGCCGGAGAGTGCTAACATTGTGGCTGCACTTTTTGCAACCCCTGTAATAATAAATCGAATATTAGAAAATCGACTTCTTAAAGTTCTAACGATAGATTCAGTAGCTTCTGCAGAACCTCCTGGGCTGTGTAATAAAATATCAATTGAAGGACTATCAATTCTTCTTGTAACCTCTTCAAAGCCATCCTTATCTGATAGGTCTAAGGCCATTAAATTTTGGTATTGATTCTTTGTTGGTTGTGTAAATGCGGAGGCGTAGACTATTAAGGGTCTTTTAGTGATTTCTACTAATTTCTGATACTTGCCTCTTCTAACTATATCAGGATGAGTAGTTTGCATTTCTTTTTGAATTTCTTGCCAAGTCGTCATTTTGCTAAGTAGTATAAAAAGTTTTGTGAGTTGTTTTGTTTAAAGTCGTAATTTTGGTTTGTGTTTTAATTTTATTCTGATATAAATTGCCTGATATCTCTAATAATTCTAAAGCTTTAACAATCTCTGGATTTTTTTTATAAAAAACTTTTAATGTACTATTAAGTTTTTTTTGCTTGTTCATATTTAATTATACATTTTACATAATTATATTTCTATTCCCATACTGTATTAGTATTTAACTCCGAAGGGGTTTATACTTAAACGTTTTAGTAAAGAACCTAAGGACAGGAGCTTTTCTGTGATAAGTTGCAAATTTTTTGTTTTAACAAACCTTTTATTAACAACAGAAACGAATCTTTCATCTGACTAACTATTGACATATATAAATATATATAGAAAAATATATAGTGTAGTGAAGTTTTAATAAACGCGTTCCGAAATTATCAACAAAAACAAAAAACCTTGCTTAGAAATAGTTCTATCTTTTTATGTTCGAATAAACCCTTAAGAGAATATATAAATTTTAAGGATAAAAAGCATAAGGTAGATATGCACTAAGTGCCTTATTTAATTTGTTTAAAAATTAAATATGAGACAAATTCTAACAAGTGCGATGATAATCGCCGCTTTAGGAGCTTTAGTGGTGAATTCAACATTTGCACTATTTACTGATCAAGAGATCATTGCAGGTAATACTGTTGCTACAGGAGAACTTGCATTGACTCTTAATCATACTGCAGGTAAACCATATGACATACAAAATGCTTATCCAGGATTTGAAGACGGTTGGGAATATATGGATATTTTCAACTCAGGGTTAATGCCATTTGAGGGGTATGTTTCATTTGAGAAAACAGGTGGAAGTACAGATTTGTACAATGCCTTAAAAATGGAAATGGAGGAAGCTGGAGGAGATAGTGTATGTAATACGAATGACTTCGGAGAGAATCCTATTTACAATGGGTTTGTAAAGGATTTCGCACCACAGACATTAGTAAGCCATTTGTGGCAACATGCTAATGAGGAGGATGCCTCTGGATCACCAGCAGACAATATTAGAGCAGGATGGACAATGAGAGTATGTCAAAAATTAAGTATTGATAGCGAAGCAGGAAATGAGATTATGGGAGAGTCCGTAACCTTTTCTGAGATCGTTGATGCAATGCAAGATAATGATTAACTCTTAAATTAGGCTGCATCGAAAGGTGCAGCCTTCTGTATTATTTTTTAGTAAAAAAATTTGAAAAAATTAAATAAAAAAATATTAAAAATAATATATTGGTTTTTAATTGTATTTATAATATTTATTGCATTAATATCAACGTTATCTACATTAAATGTAGAATTACCATTCAGGCTATATTCTGTTAAAAGTGGATCAATGAAACCAACAATTAAAGTTGGTGATTTAATATTCGTTAAAGAACAGGAAGAATACAAAGTAAATGATGTTATTGCTTTTGAAAGTGGAAGTGGAAAATCTTTAGTAACTGTTACACATAGGATAGTAGGAATTAATGAAGATAATACATTTAAAACAAAGGGTGATTTTAATAATGTGTCTGATGTTGCTTCTGTTGATAAAGAAGAAATTGTAGGTAAGTATGTATTTAGAATTCCTCTCTTAGGATATCCCATTAACTTTGTAAAAACCCCAATAGGATTTCTACTAGTAATACTAATACCTTCGGTAATAATAAGTTATGAGGAAGCTAAGAAAATAAAGAACATTATCGTTTCAAAAAGAAGAGATAGAAATACGATTAAAGAAATCTCTTGGAATAAAAAATATCAGAAGTGATGAGCTTTCTCACTTCTGATACATGATATTACGACAAAACATACCTTTAATTCAATATCTAAATTAAAAAACATTTATAAATGATAATTGGTAGTACAGGATTTGAAAATGAAGGATATATACCCTCTAAATATACCTGTGATGGAGAAGGAGAAGTACCCACTATAACGGTTTTAGAGCCTCCTGAAGAAACTAAAAGTTTTGTATTAATAGTAGAAGACCCTGATGCCCCTGCAGGTCTTTGGATTCATTGGATGGTATGGAATATACGTCCATCAGGGAATATTACATCTAAATCCTCTATTGAATCTAGTGTCGTAGGAAAGAACTCAAGTGGAAACAGGGAGTGGGATCCAATTTGTCCACCAAATGGAGAACATAGATATTTTTTTAAAATATATGCTCTAGATAAAATGATTGATACTGATCCTGAGAAAACAACAATACAGATTTTAGAGGGAGTAATAGAAAAGCATATTATTGGATATGCTGAATTAGTTGGGAGATACAAAAGGGAGTTTTGATTTAAATTATGTATATTGAAATTCCTTTTTAAAAAGGTATACTATGAATGTAAGGTAAATTACTTAAATATACATATCAATGATAAAGAATATCGTATTAATACTTAGCATATTATTACTCTCAATATTCTTAGTTGGTACTGCATATATTTTTAAGAACAAGGACATCTGTTGTCAATTTTCAATATGTAAACAAATTACAGATATTTGTACTGAAGAGAATTCAGAAAACAACAACGAAAACGAGGAAGTACAAGAAGAAGTACTCTCTGTAAAAGGAACTAGAATATCTATGCTTAATGTTAAGAACAATGATACTGTTACTGTTGGGGATACAATAAGTGGGAGTGTAGACAGTAGTTGGTATTTTGAAGGAGATTTCCCTGTAAGAGTATTAAATAGTAAGGGGGAGGTGTTTAGTACATTAAATGCTATGGCACAAGAGGAATGGACACAGGAAGGGGAGGTACCATTCGAATTTGTATTGAGTCTTGATATTGATTCGGATATGGAGGTAATTTTAAGATTTGAAAAAAGTAATCCTTCAGGTTTAGTTCAGAATGAAGATTCTGCAGATATTAAACTACTTGTTAAACCATTACCAGAAACTATGACTCTAAAGGTATATTTACCAAATATGGATATGGGATCTACAGACGATTGTAGTTTAGTATTTCCAGTAAACAGGGTTGTAGAGAAAACAGTAGCAGTAGGTAGGGCGTCACTGGAAGAACTTTTTAAAGGAACTACAGAGGAAGAGGAGAATCAAGGGTATTTTACTAACATTAATGATGGAGTAATAATACAGAGTTTAGAAATTAAAAATGGTATAGCTAAGGTAGACTTAAGTAAAGAATTAGAAGAGGGGGTCGGTGGTAGTTGTAAGGTTACAAGTATAAGGGCATCAATAACCGAAACGTTAAAACAGTTTAGTACAGTTGATTCTGTAGTTATTTCAATAGATGGTAGAACTGAGGATATATTGCAACCTTAATTAAGGTTTCCTTCTAAGGCTTTTGCTACATTGAGTACTGTTTGTTCGTCTAATGTTTTTCCTATAAACTGTATACCAGTTGGCATATTTTCTGATTTACCATTTGGAATAGATATTGCGGGTAATCCTGCTTCTGAGCTTCCCTCTGCTAATATATCAGCCATTTCTCCAAAGAGAGGATTATCGGCATCTTTATCTTTTAAGGCAATCGTAGGTGTAGTAGGTGACGTTATACAATCATACTCTTTGAGTATCTCATTAAGGTTTTCCTTTATTAATTGTCTAACCTGTTCTGACTTTTTAAAATATTCATCTGCATATCCTGCAGAAAGGGAATATGTTCCTGTCATGACTCTTCTTTTTGGTTCCTGTCCAAATCCTTCTCCTCTTGTAGATTCGTAATATTTTTTAATACTACTCTTGTCTTTTCCTTCTAATCCATATCTTGTACCATCATACCTAGCAAGATTGGATGATACCTCACTCCTACATGTTACAGTGTATACTGCCATCCCAAAGCTTGGATTTAATATATTTACATACTGTATATCAGCTCCCAATCTTTTTAATATCTCAATATCTTTCTCAAAATTTCTTAGTACACCTTCTTCAATTTCTAATTCTAGATACTCCTTAGGTATTGCAATTCTCATTCCTTTAACTAGAGATGGATTAAGATTTAGAAGGTAATCAGAAGTATCATCTTTGTAAGATGTAAAATCTTTAGGATCATATCCAGCTATTACGGAAAGTATTAGTGCAGAATCTTCTACTGACTTTGTTAATGGACCAGGACAATCTAGAGATGAACCCATTGCAAGTACTCCATATCTTGATACTCTTCCATATGTCGGTTTTAAACCTACAATTCCACACCATGAGGCTGGTAATCTAAGAGAACCTGCAGTTTCTGTACCAAGTGAACCTGCACAAAGATCTGCTGCTGTTGCAGCTGCTGAACCACCACTGGAACCTCCCGGTAACCTTTCCATATCAAAGGGGTTTCTAGTAGGTCCATAGTAGGAAGTTACAGTTGATGATCCATGACAGAATTGATCTAAGTTTGTTTTACCAAGTATTATAGCCCCTTCAGATATTAATCTTGATGTAACGGTTGATTCATATACAGGTTTGTATTCATCTAATATATGTGACGCACATGTAGTAAGTATATCTTTGGTAGAAAACACATCTTTAATTGCCAATGGTACTCCACCTAATTTCTTATCTTTCTCTGTTTCAAAATTGTTATCAAAGTGTTTAGCACTTTTTAAAGCTTGCTCACTTGCTACTGTTATATATGCATTTAACTTACTATCTTCTTGCTCAATCTTTCTAAGATAGTAGTTTAAGAGTTCTTCTGCAGAGAATTCCTTTTTAAGTAGTTTTTCCCTTATTTGTGTAATTGTTAGATTTTCCATAAACAAGTGAATTCTATCAGAATTTAATAAAGGTTAAAACTAGAAAAATACATGTAAGAGTTAAAAGAGTACCTGCTACTACCTGTAAAAGGGAGTGCCTTTTTAATTGTAATCTAGACCATGCAATTAAAGGAATGAAAAGTATTAAAAGATATGATTGAGGTGTTTGTAATGAGTAAATGATAAAGAAGGTTGCAAGTATACTCCAGATCATATGAAAACTTATCTTCCAAAAAAGTGTAATTACAAAGCCTAAAAAGAAAGTGATATTAAGTGTAGAGAATATTACTATTAAAAGAGTACTAGAAGAGTTAATAGCTATGTAAAGTGCTATTGCAAAAGATATTGCCATTACTGCAAAGAGTCTTGGTCTTTCACTCCTTTTACTTACATTAAAATCAGAAGTTATACCTAACTTTTTGAAAAGAACTATTGTTAATATTGGTACAACAAATGTAAGTGTTGCAATTATTAATTCAGTTTCAAATGGTAATGTTGTTTTTAAGAGAATTGAAACAATTGCAAGGATAATTAAGGATATTGTAAGAATTCTTGAAAAGAATTTTGCTATTAAATCTTTTATATTATTATTTTCCATTGTATTTAATAGGATTAAGACCCCTATAGCTAAAAATATACCAGAAAAGATATCTGAAGTCTCTAAATTAAGTATATACTCTTTGTCTATTCTTATCACATTCATTAGTAATCGTATTAATGAGTAATTGATAAAATATATTGCAGTTATATATCCTTCCTTTTTAAACTTTTTTCTTAATAGGAGAAGGATAGCAAAATTAAGGATATTGAGGATAGATTCATAGAAAAATACGGGATGAAAATGAGTAAATGATATGTACTGTTGATCTCTGTACTGCTCTGGTACATACACACCCCATGGAAGAGAGGTGGGTTTACCATACAATTCATGATTAAAAAAGTTTCCAATTCTTCCAATTGATTGAATTAAAGGTAAGAAGAGTAGGGTAGAATCCAAGATGTTTAGAAATGAGAGCTTTTTCTTTTTACTAATGATATATATTGAAAGAAGTATACCTATTAATCCTCCAAAGAATGCTAAACCACCATCCCATACTGCTATTGGATTTATTATTCCAATTTGTATTTCACGGATGTTATGCAAAAGAAAAAGTCCTCTTGCTCCAATTAATGCAGATACGAGGATTATAAGTATGTCTGTATATGATATCTGCTTGTAATACTTACGTATTAGTTCAATACCAATTATTATTCCTATTCCGATTAAAGCACCATATATACTCATTTCATTATTGGTGATTTATTATTATTTTCAATTATTACTAACCTATGTAAAGCCCTTGTTATTGCTACATACAAAAGCCTAGTAGAAAGCTCTGTATCTGGATATGTACTACTGTTAACATCAAGTAACATAACGGTATCAAATTCTAACCCTTTTGCATCTTCAACAGGTAGTATTAGTAATCCTGTTTTATAGTCATTAATAGAGTAATCAACAATATCTCTTTCTAAATATTTCTCATATTTAATTAATCTCTCATATGCTATTTTTGCATGCGCCTTATCTCTACATATTAGTGCACATGTAACAGAACCTTTTTCAAATTGTTTCTTTATTTCATTTACTAATATTTTTAAATCCTTCTCTGTTATATCTTTAACCTCTTTCTCATGTTTAAAGATCCTTATCTCTTCTCCATGTCTAAGTATAGCTTCAGGTAATTTATAGCTTTTAGGAAAACGATCTCTAAATATTTTATTCGCGAAATCTATCACTTCTAATGTAGTTCTGTAACATCTATTTAATTGGTGATATGAGTATTTTGTAAGACCGAGTTTTTCAAAGAGTGTTATTACTCCATTCCAATCTTTAATATAGAATGGGGGGATAATGGATTGTGCTAAATCACCTGCGAATGTAATATTCTGATTTTTAGATATTTGAAGAAGCGTTAATATCTGTACTAGACTTAAATCTTGTGCTTCATCAACCATTACATACTCCTTATCAAATTCAGAATGGCCATGTATCTTAAGATGAAGGTAAAGAATTGGTGCTAGGTCTTCCATTCTATATGTTTTTTGTTTTCCTCTTCTGGACACTCCTTCTAATGTATATGTAGCTATTTCTTTTTTTAGGTATCCCTTTTTAAACATATCTCGATATACTTCCATAGAGATAGTATTACTTGAGAAATATTTTAATATTTCTTTCTTTTTTAAATTATCTGTTTCAAAAGTACCATATACATTTCTAATATTTTTATCCTTAAATTGCTTTTGAGCAAATGCATATTCTAATGAGAGAGTTAATCTCTCTGTCATTGTTATTTTAGGATTTTGTTCTTTAAGTTCGTAATATCTTCTTCTTAGAACATCTTTTCTTGCATAGGGGATGTTTTCGAGTAAGTTAGATTCAAATTCTTCAAAGTAGGAATCCAATATTTCAATATATTCATTTGTACCTTTATATTCCTTTATATTTAAATCTTCATCTCCAGGGAATATGGTATATGAATCATTCCAACCTAAGATGTTTTTTGCCCAGAAAATATATGTATTACTTTCTACTTTCTCTACGCCCAAACTAGGCAATACATCAGAGATGTAATCAAGAAACATTTTATTGGGAGCTATTATTAATGTCTTTTCTGGATGAATATTATTTTGATGTGAGTAGAACAGATATGCTAATTTATGTAGTAATATTGTTGTTTTACCACTACCAGCAACCCCTTGTATTATTACTGGTTTATTTATTTCTTCCCTTATTATTTTGTTTTGTTGCTCCTGTATTGTAGCAACAATATCTTTAAGTTTTTGTCCTAATCTTTCTGTTAATTGAGCAAGTAAAAATTCATCAGCAGCCGTATTACCACTCTTAGCATCATATATATGTTTAAATCGAGCTTCTGAAATATTAAATTGCCTCTTTTGTATTAAATCTCCTTCCTTTATTCCAGAGGGGGTATCATATTTTAAGGCTTTTGTAGGACCACTGTTTTCATAGTATATGTTTGCAATGGGTGCTCTCCAATCACTAATTAATGGTTGATATGTATCTGGATCCATTAATGCAAACTTCCCTATATATATTGGTAGCTCTCTTGATTTCTCCCTTATCTTTGTTTTAAAGAGTATCTTTCCAAAATATGGAGTATCTAGTTTAATTAATTCCCTATTTATTCTTTCTACACAGTCCTCTATTTCTTTTAATATCTTGTTATATATCCCTACTGCATCTTTCTTAGAATCCATATCAGTTTCTCTTTGTATTGTTTTTGCTTGCTCTTCTAAATCTTTTTCTAAGGTTTTTAATCTAGAGAGCATTCTTTTAGCAGTTAATGCATTAATATTTGTTACTTTTTCTAGATGGGGATATTCTTCTTTTTCAGTATTATTTTGAGAAAAAACCTCTTTAAAGTTATTGATTTCATCAATTCTTGTATATATGGGGTTTAATTCTTTCTCAAAGGTTTGCATATATTTTAAAATGCAAATTTATGGCGTCTGCATTGTACATTATATATTTTTGATTGTCTATTATTGGAAAAATATAGCGTGTTTTAAAGAGGTACCAAGTCTGGTAAAAATAGATTGTCTAGTTACCAGACTTGGATTTGAAAGAAACTAACCGAAAAGAACCTTAAGGAACAGTATAAGTAGAAATGAACCTGCGAACATCTTTAGTAAAACTACAAAAGCTTTTTTCTCAATATCACTTATTCTTGGTATTCCCATTTCATCCTCCTTTAGGAATGAATTCTAAAACACGCTATTTTAAGCAGTGTGAATGATAAAAAAATCCTTATCACATTGTCTTTTGAAAGAACTGAGCATTATATTACTACTATTCTATTTAAGCAATACCTTATGTAGCTTGAGAATACTATTTTATTTATATATTATTTATTAATATGAATAGCCAATTAAAATTGATTTTATACATACTCTTAGTAGTATCAATTTTCTACTTTATACAAAACAAATTCTCTATATTCGATATTAAGCTTTCAGATGATGTGAACAAAGAGCAGAACGAGGAAGAAGTGATTAACAAAGATAATACAGTAGAGATATTTAATAGTGATGGTAAAACTATTATTGTAAATGTTGAACTTGCTGATACAGTACTTGCAAGAAGTAATGGGCTATCTGGGAGAAAAGAACTGGGAGAGTACAATGGTATGTTGTTTATAATGGATGAGGAGGATATTTCACCTTTTTGGATGAAAGATATGTATATTACATTAGATATGATATTTATAGATTCAAGAGGTTATGTTGTTGATATTAAAGAGAATCTTTCTATTTGTGAATCTGATTACTGTCTTAATATATTATCTGAGAAACCATTTAAATATGTATTAGAAGTAAATGGTAATTTCTGTTTAAGTAATAGGGTGGGGGTTGGTAATACAGTAATATTTAATATATCATCTGAAGAGTAATATTTAACTAAACACTTATGATTACCATTTTTATTGATTGGCTCGTAGATATTATTACAAGATTTGGATATACGGGAGTATTTATCTCTGTGTTTATTGAGAGTTTCTTTGCTCCTATTCCTAGCGAGATAATATTACCATTCTCTGGTTTTGTAGCATCACTTGGTCATATGAATATATATGTGGTAATAGTTGTAGCTACTGTAGCTGCATATTTAGGTTCTTTACCATTTTATTTAATTGGAAGGTTAGGTGAGGATTTTTTTGTTAAGTTTTTGAATAGGTATGGTAAGTATCTTTTCATTGAGAAATCACATGTAGATAATACATTTAAACTATTCGAAAAGAGAGGAAATAGTATTGTGTTCTTAGGTAGGTTAATACCAATAGTGAGAACATTAATATCTTTTCCAGCAGGAGTTTCAAAAATGCATTTTGGAATATTTAGTATATATACCTTACTAGGGTCTTTAGTATGGAATTCTGTTCTGGCATATACGGGGTATGTGCTAGGTGGGAGTTGGGAAGTAGTTGGTCAATGGGTATCAAAGTATGAAGATGCAATATTAGTATTATTAATAGCTGTAGTAGTTTTATATATAGGGAGAGGAATATACAAAAGGTTAAGAAAAGGTACCAAGTAAGGAAGATCCAGTCATTTCAGGCGTAGTTGGTATTCCAATTAAGTCTAGTATTGTTGGACTTATATCTCTTAGAGAGCCATATTTGAGTTTTATGGAGTTCATTTGTATACCTGCAATTATTAAGGGCACTGGGTTATATGAATGTTCAGTATCCATTTCATCAGTATCAATATTTATTAGCTCTTCTGCATTTCCATGATCTGCAGTAATGATTACGACTCCCCCTCTTGCTGTAAACTCCTGTACCAACCTGTTTACACACTCGTCTACTGTTGATACAGCCCTTATCGTGGCTTCTATATTTCCTGTATGTCCAACCATATCAGGATTTGCAAAATTAACAACAGTAAAGTCATATATGTTTTCTTGTATTCTTTTAATAAGGGTATCTGTCATTTTAAGTGCACTCATTTCTGGTTGTAAATCATATGTTGGTACTTGAGGAGATTGTATCTCTATCCTATCTTCTCCACTGTACTTTACATTTGTTCCACCATTAAAGAAGTATGTTACATGAGGGAATTTTTCTGATTCGGCTATTCTTAACTGTCTCATACCGTGTGATGCAATAATGTTTCCTAGTGGTAGAGATATATATTGTTTAGGGAATAGTACTTTTTGTGGGAAGTTCTTTCTATATTCAACCATACTTGCAAAATATATTGGGTATATATCTTGTCTTTGGAATTCATCAAACTCAGTATCAATTAAAGCTTGTGTTAGTTGTAAAGCCCTATCTGGTCTAAAATTTAGAAAAAGTACGGTATCTCCTTTCTTTATATTACTGTCTTCTACTAATACAGTCGGTGATATAAATTCATCCGATATCTTTCTTGAGTAAGAGTCAAGTAAACACTCTTTGTATGAACTGCATCTATTTCCAATATTTTGTGTAAGAAGGTCATATGCTTTCTTTGTTCTTTCCCAATTTTTGTTTCTATCCATACCCCATACTCTTCCACAGAGAGTTGCAATCTTCCCAATACCATTTTGATTTAAGCAGTTTTGTAAAATATCTAAGTTTCTAATGGCATCATTCGTTGGAGTATCTCTTCCATCAGTAAGAGCATGTATAAAAAGTTCTCCTTGAAAGTTGTTTTTAGAAAAGAATTCTACAGTTGAAAGTATGTGATTAATATGGGAATGTACGCCTCCATCACTAGCAAGAGCTATTAGATGTACTCTGGAATTAGCTTTTTTAGAGTATTGTAATGCGTTAAGTAGAATATTGTTGTTAAAGAAAAGACCACTTTTAATATTATGATTTATTCTTGGTAAGGTTTGCATTACAACTCTTCCTGCTCCAATATTCATATGACCTACTTCACTGTTACCTTTTACGTTGTTTGGAAGTCCTACAGCCTCACCAGATGCTAGTAAATATGTATGAGGGCATGTACTCCAAAGTTTGGATAAATGTTGTGGATTAGACAAAACTACAGCATTTCCTTTACTTGCAGGTGCAGCACCAAGTCCATCTAATATTATGAGTAATACCTTTCTTTTATTGTCCATGGCAGTTTTTGATTGTATATTGTGGCATATTTTAAGAATTTATTCTATAATACGGACTGCAGATATTATATTTTAAAAGAATAGCTATGGATATTAACATTATTAACACAGTTGAAAAGGATCAGTACAAAAAAAGACCTTTAGTAAGGGTTGGGGATACTGTGAAGTTACATTTAAAAATTAAAGAGGGTAACAAAGAGAGAATACAGATTTTTACTGGTGTAGTTATCTCTATTAAAGGATCTGGCTTAGGTAAAACCTTAACAGTAAGAAAGATATCTTACGGAGTAGGTGTAGAAAGAATAGTTCCTTTTAACTCAAATCTGTTAGAAAAGATCGAGATTGTTAAAAGAGGTACAGTAAAGAAATCTAAATTGTTCTTCCTTAGAGAGAGAATTGGAAGAAGAGCATTAAAGATAGACAATATTAAGGATGTATATATGACTGATGAAATAGAAGTTCCTGTAGAGGGAGAGGCTGTTGAAAAAGAGGATAGTGCAGAGTAGAATTAACTAATTGCGGGAGTAGTTCAATGGTTAGAATGTCTGTTTTCCAAACAGAGGGTTGCGGGTTCGAGTCCCGTCTCCCGCTTTTTACTGATTTTTCCTTGTATTTACGGTATAATTAGATATGTTAAATGCAGAGGATATTTTTAAAGAAAAGAGTGACGATTTTAGTAGTGGACAAAGTCGTTCATTTAGAGATTCTCCATCAGAAAGAGTTCCAATGATTGAGGCTGTATATGACGAGGTATTAGGTAGAAAGCCTAGTAGTAGAGAATTAGCATATTACAAGTATGGTGTTTTAGAGGAGAATGAAATTAGAATTAAATTGCTTAAATCAGAAGAGCACAAGAAGATTATTGAAAATTCCTCTAAGGTACCTGGTCTTGAATCTGAATTAAGAGATTTAAGGATAACGGAAAAAAAGTTAGTACAAGGTATAGATGATTACAAATCTGAAATTAGTCAATCTCAAAATCTGTTAAATGAAAAGAATGCCATTATCTTAGAGCTAAGAGAACAAGTTAAAAATCCATATGATTTACCATCTAAGATTGAGAAGTATGAAGCAGGGTTTGATGTTTTCAATTCAAATATGGAGAAAAGATCTCAGAGTGAAAAGAGAAAGGGATTAAAGGAAAGTATTAAGGATTTAATTGAACTGTTTGTAAAGTAGATGTCTATTAAAGAATTTGGGTTAAAATTAAAGAAACTTAGAGAAGAAAAGAGGTTATCTCAAAGAGGTCTCGGTTTAAGTGTTGGGTTATCAGATAAGACAATTAGTTCATATGAGACTGGAAGATCATATCCCAATCTAGAATTACTAAAAAGATTAGGAGATGTACTTGGTAGACCTATTGATTACTTTATATCTTCTCCAACAAAAGATAGTTTAACACAGGAGTATTTAGAAAAAATTCAAAGTAAGCAAAATGAATTAGAAAGAGATATAAAAGAGCTACTATCACTCCTTAAACGGGAGGAGTAAGCCATATTTTCAATTTTATTAATAATTTCTTAGATATTTTTACTAAAAGGTATATTCCTATTCCTGAAACTAATAGGAATGCAAGTAGAAGTAATAATGAGATTAGTGTAAATTCTGGATCTACTGGTTGTACAATTAGACTTTTACTTAATGTTATTGTCGAGCTAACAGTATTTGTTAAATTTGTATCAAATTGCCATGATATTACGTTTACAGAGATTCCATATGAGCCTGTTCTTTCAGGTTTAACATCGATTGAAAAAGAGTATGTTTGATCCTTATTTAAATCAACAAATTCGCTGTGTTTAATATCTACACCAAATGTTGAAGGTATGTTCCAAAGTATTTGTGTCTTTGGGGAGTCAATTTTAGGAGTTATATACAAAGTAAGAGGAATTTCCTTATTTAGTGGATTTTGTACCCCTCTCTTTAATTCTAACTCAAAGTAACTATTGGTACTCTTAACAGTATTATTATCTTCATCTTCAACTACAGTACTTTGAGTAACATCTTCAATCTCAAACTCTTGTGCATAAACTGGAGATACAAATATTATTATCGTTATTAGTAAGGTAATTGTTTTTAACATTTTCATCTTAATATCTTGTTTATTCCCATTTTATATATATCATATGCTTCTGAAGCATCTTGTTCTGTTACACTCTTATCGCTATGTACGATATCGTTTCTTAACTTATGTACATCCCAGAGTTGTTGATAGTTTGTTTTATTGAAAAGCTTACGAGCTAATTTAAGATTATCTCCACAGCTATTTTCATTTCTGTATTTTATCTGTAATGCCTTACTAAGTAAATTGTCTAATCTAATTACAGCATCTCTCATTGCAAATGTATCCCCATCCTTTATTTGATCTTTTAAATCATCTAATTTTTTAAATATTCTATCTTTTCTCTTTTCAGGTATCCGTTTACTGTTAATGTAGGCGACAACAAAGAGTAGGGATACTAAAAGGAGAATTATAATTGTGATTATTACTTGGTTATCCATTCTTTTTTTCTAATTTCCTTATAAGGTAATATATAGGAATTGCAGATATGAAGAATAATAATATTGAGAGTAATTTTGAGAATATTTTAAGATTGTTATTATCATCTATTAATGATATCTCTTTTTCAATATATTTTCCTTCAGTTACCTCTGTACCACTAGATGCTTCTATCACAGCAAAGATATTTGACTCAACTTTATTTGAAGGTATATTGAATTTTATTTGATATGTCTGACCAGGTAATAGTGCAACTTGGTTGTTATTTTCAATATAGTCAATATATTTATCTATTTCAGGATTAGATTTTGTTATTAAGAATGAGTCTAGGATTGTATTTCCTTTATTTGATAATGTAATGGAACCCTGAAGGTAAGGGTCAAGTAATTTATATGGAGTAAATGAGAAATCGGCATCAAATTCATATGTTATTTCTGGTATCCCTTTCTCTATTTCTACGCTAAAATCTTCCTTAGTAAAATAGAAGAGCTTTGGTGAATTAGGGTTACTATTCCTATATATTAGTGATATATGGTCTGGCATATCTCTACCCCAGAGTGATATTTTAGAGAAATCTTCTAAGAAAGGATCTACAAGAATCCAATCTTTCTTTGTTTTATCATAGTATTCTGCCCAGTAGTGGTATATATCCTCTGAGTTGTGTTGTGATATGTTAGTTACATACCCAATTACTAATCTTGCTGGAATATTGTGATATCTATATAGAGAGATTATTGCATCTGCATAGTCTTCACTTGTAGATACAGATTGATTTATTAATACCTGTTGTCCACCAATTCGTTCAGAACCTGAAAGAGAGCCTAGTGTAAGAGTGTTTGGTTCTAGATTTGTAATTACATACTGGTAAATACCTTTATAAAGTACTTCATACTCTGCTTCTGTTGTTAATTCATCAATTTTTGAAAAACTTTCGGAAATATTTAAACCATATTCTTTTAAGTATCTATTTATGTGTCTTTTTAACGAATCATCCTTAATTTCCCAAAGGGCAAAATTTTCTATATCTGGATATGAAATATCGTATGTTGATTTACTCATTAGTAGATACCCTTCAACAGACACCTCTATATTACTTTGTGGTGCTACTTCATATTGTAGTATGTAATTATCATCCCTATCTTTATAACTTTTATCTGGTTGTGG
Source organism: candidate division WS6 bacterium GW2011_GWE2_33_157 (assembly GCA_000989675.1). Taxonomy (GTDB): domain Bacteria; phylum Patescibacteriota; class Dojkabacteria; order SC72; family SC72; genus UBA12044. Next base: position 11,671 of record LBOT01000002.1, on the reverse strand, counting down.
TAACACTTTCTCAATTACAATGTGTTGTTTATTATTATTAAGTGGAAGAGATATTTCAGAGGATATGATTTGATCACCACTATTTGTTAAATTTCTATTTATTTGAAATTTATATAAAATTTCTTCTCCAAATGCCAGATTAACCCTATTTGTTTCTTGAGGTGTTGTAATTACTTCTGTACTATCACCAACACTCTTAATATTTTGTATTGGAGCAGAGATCCAAGTAATTTCTCCTTTGGAACTTGGATATGTAAAACTAAATGTCCTAGTAGTGGTGTTTGTAACAGAGGATATTAAAGAGAGCTGTTTGTCACTTACTGGAGTTTTAAATGTTATTTTTAATGTAATAGGTTTAGAATTTGTTAAGAGTAAATTATCAAGGTCGACAACAATATCCGTTGCAGAAGTTCTTCTATGAATAGTTGGATCTAATTTTGTATCTCTGTTTATTGAATATATCTCAGGGACAATATTTTCATCGGGTATAGTTATTGTATAGTAGGTGATTGCTCTAGAACTACCATCTGTTGTAATTGTGAGATATATAGTTGAATCGACATAATCTTCATGCCATATATAGTAAAAGTCTGAGTATACTTGAAATCCTTGTTGAGCAAATACTGAATTAGAAAAGAAAAAGGTTGAAAAGAGTATGCTATATATCGATAGGAGGAGTATCTTTAAAAAGCCATTCAAATTTCTCATATTTTCTCATTACTTGTTTTACGATTGGTGTTTTTGGTGTAACACCGTATTTGGATAGAATGGTATCAGAGTTGAGTTTTTCTGGTTCGTTAACTATTTTGTATTCTGGGTTACGTACAGTTTCCTGTTTAGCATTCTTTCTGATTATATAATAGGACATTCCCTTATGCTCATCAAGGACAATTCTTGGGGAAGCATCTCTTGAGTGTAATTCAAGTACAATAAGGTTCGAATTTTGTCTTGAGTTTACTATAGTGCTTGTATATCCTTGTGGTACTATTACTTTTTGTCCTTTCTTAACAACCATCTTTATCACTCTGTTCTTGATAGGGGAGTCATATTTTTGTAATAGAATAACACCCCCTCCATAAATTATTTCAAAGATACGAGGGTAGTTTTTACATCTTGTAGCAAATGTTTTTGAATATTCAATTCCTGCTAGATTTGGGAAAATAAGATAAACATTAATTCTTAGGTTTTTGTCCTTGAAAACACTATCTTTATCTAAATCCTTATATTTTTTATAGAAAACTTCTGGACAATTGAGGTCTTCATTAAGTAGTTGGGAGCGTATTTCATCAATGCATATTGTTGATATGCTTGATACAGATAATCCTTGGGGCTGAAGATCCTCTCCACTGTAAAAAATAGGCAATCCACTGGATTGCTTTAAGTCTATTCTTGCCATATGTTGTTATTATATCACATATGCAATTAATCTGCTTGTTTAAACGCTTTTGAGAGTTCTGAAAGTACAAAACCAATTATGGCATAAAACAGTAATGCAACTATAGGGGTAAGTTCAATCGTAAATCTGTCTATTGAAATACTTTCAGATAGGATACCTTCAAATGGTTTTATAAGTTGATCCGAAAGGTTGTATACCCAACTTACAATTGAGTTATTAACATCAGCATTTATTATCTTTAAAACAATTCTAAAGATAACTAATGTCTCTACAAATGTTACTAATACATACAGTATTTTAAATATAAAGCCCATATATCCAAAGATAGTATATTTTAATTTAAATTGTCAAGATAGTATTTTAATTCTCTCATATATCTTGTTACACCATTTGCCCAAGCATGAGCTGGATTTGCAGCACATGGAGGACAATAATAAGGTTCAATCTGAAATGGAGTTAAGCGGACACCGTATCCGATTGCTAGTCCACTTGTTACAACTGATATTCCATGATCCCAACTGTTAAATTGACTCCATCCATCTGCCGTTTTATTTATACCTCTCCATCCCCATCCGTTGTATGTTCCTCTTGGAATAGTTTTGCAGAAGGAAGATTCTACTCCAGAAATAGATACAACTAATCTCCAATCTAAGCCAAATTTATCTGCTTCTTCAACTATTACTTTGGAGGATTGGTAAAGGGGAGAGTTGTAGTCTAGTAAGAATTTTTGCATAGCAATTACTCTTGGATCTTCGCTCTTTATTTCTGTATTTCCAGCTTGAACCTCTTTGTTTTTGGAGGCAGAAAGGGTATTAAGATTGTAAACATTCGCATATACTGCAGGTGTATTCAGTGGAGTGAGATAGTTAAGTGTAAGTGTTCTACTGTTTCTTAATTCATTTAACATATATTTTGATATTCCTCTTTCTACATAGGGAGATAGTAGGAAGAAATATATCAAAAAGAGTAGGAGGAGAGAGAAGAGTCTTACTATGTTAGACTTCCAAAAAGTATCTCTAGAAAAGGTTTTTTTGTATATACTTGAAATATATGATTGATCCATACTAATCTAGTATATCAGAACTAGATGAGCTATTGAATTTATGTTTACTCATTTGCATCTCCATACAGAGTATTCTCTGTTGGATGCTACAATTAGATTACCTGATCTTGTTAAAAAGCTTTCAGAGAGTGGAATGAATGCATGTGCAATTACAGACCACGGGAACATGTATGGTGTTTTGAAGTTTAAAAGTGCAATGAAAGAAGCTGGTCTTAAACCTATACTTGGATGTGAGATATATATTGCTCCAAGAGGTATGGATCAAAAAGATTTTGGGATTGATAATAAATATTTCCATTTAGTATTACTTGCAAAGAATTTAGAGGGTTACAAAAATTTAGTAAAGATTGTTTCAATAGCTCATATGGAGGGCTTTTATTACAAACCTAGAATAGATTTTGAAACTTTGTCTAAGTATTCATCTGGTTTAATTGCTCTCTCTGCATGTCTAGCAGGTCCCATCTCTAAACCAATACTTGAAGGTCACTATGATTTAGCATTGGAACGAGCAAAGGAGTATTCTAAACTTTTTAAGGATAACTTCTATATTGAAATCCAAAGAAATGGTATGGAAGAACAGGATACCGTTAATGAAGGGTTGTTAAAAATTTCAAAGGAACTTAAATTACCAATTGTAGCTACATGTGATTCTCACTATTTAAATAGGGAGGATGCAAATATTCAGGAAATTCTTTGGTGTATTAGTGATGGTAAGACTTGGGAAGATCCTTTGAGAAGGAAGATGCCTACAAATGAATTCTATGTTAAAACACCAGAAGAGATGGAGAAACTGTTCAAGGATATACCAGAGGCTATTGAGAATACACAAAAGATAGTGGAAATGACTGAGGATTTTGATATTACATTTGGAAGGGTAGAACCTAAATTTCTTGATTTACCAGAAGGAGAGACCTCTGAATCATATTTAAGAAAATTAGCATTTGAGGGTGCAAAGGTTAAATATGGAAAAGTAAACAAAGAATTGAGAGAAAGATTAAACTATGAATTAGAGATAATTAACAGTAAGGGATACAATGATTACTTTTTAGTTGTTAGAGACTTTGTTACATTTTGTATAAAGAATGGAATTGTTGTTGGTATGAGAGGCTCTGGATGTGGTTCTGTTGTTGCATACTGTACTGAGATTACTAATATTGAACCTATAAATTGGGAATTGTATTTTGAGAGATTCTTAAACCCTGAAAGAGATTCCCCTCCCGATTTTGATATTGATATTGCAGATAAAAGAAGAAATGAACTTTTAGAATATACGGTAGAGAAATATGGAATTGATAATGTGAAGCAGATAGGGACATTTAGTAAACTTCAGACTAGGCAAGCTATTAAAGATGTTGGAAGAGTTTTGGGTATTGAGTTGGCAACTACGGATAGATTAGCAAAAATGGTTGAGATTGTTTTTGGTAAATCTAAAGATATCGACTATATGATTGAACATAATCCTGAGTTTGCAGAAATTATCAACTCTTCTGATATTACAAAAGAGCTTGCAAGTATTGTTAGAAAAGTTTCTGGTATATGTAGGGGAACATCAACTCATGCATGTGGCATTATTGTTACACCAGAGCCAGTAGTAAATTACTGTGCAATACAAAGAGATTCACATGGGGGTGGTATGGGTATGACACAATTTGAGATGTCAGATATAGAGTATGTTGGATTAATGAAGTTTGATTTTCTTGGACTGCGAAATCTTAATGTAATTGGTGAGGCAGTAACAAAGATAAAGGTTAATAGAGATGTAGATTTAGATTTACTTTCATTAGATGCTAATGATAAGGAAACGTATGAAGTAATAAAAAGTGGACATACTGTAGGTGTATTTCAAATGGAAAGTGAAGGGATGAAGAGAACTATTAAAGCACTTCAACCAGAAACACAGGAAGATATTTGCTATATTCTTGCTGCATATAGGCCTGGACCAATGCAATATATATCAGAATATGCCGCGGTAAAGAAAGGAAAACAAGAACCGGACTATGTGTTCCCAGAGCTTCAACCAGTACTAGAAGTTACAAATGGTGTAATAACGTACCAAGAGCAGGTAATGAAAATCGCTCAAGTTATTGCAGGCTATACTCTAGGTGCTGCAGATTTGCTAAGAAGAGCAATGGGTAAGAAAAAGATGGAGATTATGGATAAGGAGAAACCTAAGTTTTTAGCTGGATCTAAAGAGAACGGATTTGATGTTGCTCAATCAGAAAGATTGTGGGACAAGTTAGTTCAATTTGCTAACTACGGATTTAATAAAGCACATAGTGCATCATATGCAACCATAGCATATTGGACAGCATATCTTAAAGCTCATTACCCATTAGAATTCATGGCAGCTTTACTTGAGGGTGATTTAGATAATTTTGATAGAGTAATAATTGATTTAAATGAATGTGAGAGATTAGGTATAGATGTACTACCTCCAACTATTAATCAAAGCAAAGTCTTCTTTACAATTGAAGATGAAGACAGTATCAGATTTGGTTTAGGAGGTATTAAAAATATTGGGAGTGATGTTGTTCAAGCTATTGTAAAAGAAAGGAAAGAAAATGGTATATACAAAAATTTAGATGACTTTGTTGTTAGAACAATTAAAAAGGGAGTACAAAAAAGAGCAATTGAGTATTTGATAATGGCAGGTACCATGGATGAATTTGGTGAAAGAAACGCATTACTTTCAATCTCTCCATTAATATTTGAAAGAGCAAAAAAGAGCAATTCATCTCAAAGCCTTGGTCAAATTGATATATTTTCTCTTTCAACAGAAAATGGAAATATTTCAACTGAAACACAGGTAACCCAACTCCCGAATATTGAAAAAGCACCTAGATATCAAATATTACAATGGGAAAAAGATCTTCTTGGTCTATATTTCTCTAGTCATCCATTGGATCATTTACAAGACTTTTTTGAATCTAAAAAGGTAGTTTCTGTTAAAGATGCATTAGAGAAAAGAAATAATTCTTTAATTGTACTTGGCGTCATGGTTAACAAAATTAGAAAGATAACAACTAAGAAAGGAGAGATGATGGCATTCTTAACAGTAGAAGATAAATCCGGATTAGCAGACGTTATTGTTTTCCCAAGGACATATCAAGATATTAAAGATTCTCTTGTTGTAGGAAAACCCATACTCATTGCTGCAAAAATATCAGTAAAGAACAACGACAAGAGTATTGTAATGGAAAGAGCTAAGTACATAGATGAAGCAGAGCATGGAGATAGCTTTGAAGGTGTAACTTTTAGAATAAGGGAGAAACACTCCCCAAAAGAGATTAAGCTTCTTAAGGAATATATTTCAACTTCAAATGGAGATGTTCCTGTGAGGATAATAGTGAGTTCCTCTAAAGAAAATAAAAGTGTTGTACTTGAGAAAAAGATTGAGATGAATAGTGAAACTAAGAAGTGGTTAAGGAAATTCTAAGGTATAATAGGGGATGAATAGTAGTTTAGAAAGAAAAATAGAAGTACTTCCTGAGTTACCAGGAGTATATAAGTTCTTAGATAGTAAAGGTGAGATCCTGTATATAGGTAAGGCTATTAATCTTAGGAAAAGAGTAACCTCATATTTCAGTAAAGAACTAAATGATAGACCTCGTATAAGGCAGATGATGCCATTGGTTAAGGATATATCAATCACGGAGGCAAACAATGAGATTGAAGCATTGATTTTAGAATCTGCACTAATTAGAAGGCTTCAACCACAATTTAACTCAGCATTAAAAGATGATAAATCGTATGCATGGATATATATATCAACAAAAGAAAAATTTCCAACAGTTAAAATCGTTAGAAGTACAGAGAAAGGAGAGTATAAAAATGGAAAGTTGTTTGGTCCATATCCAAGTGGTTTTACAATAAAAAGAGTATATACATACCTTCGTAAACTTTATCCGTTTTGTACATGTAAAAACAAAGATTGTGCCTCCTCCCTATACTTTCATATAGGTCTTTGTCCTGGACCGTATATTGGAGCAATATCAGAGGAAGATTATAGAAAAAACATAAATAGCATTATTAAATTTCTTCAAGGTAAAAAAGAGAATCATATTAAAAGATTAGAGAAAGAGATGAATATATATTCGAGACATCAAGAATATGAAAAAGCTTCTCAACTAAGAGATAGGATTAAGGATTTAAGATATATTGGAGAGAGTATAGATTTTACCTACTATGACGAAGCTTTGTCATACGAAACCAAAAGAGAGAGTGCAAGAAAGAAAAGTTTTGAGTACTTAGCTACAGAGTTGGGAATGGAGAATTTAAAAAGAATAGAGTGCTATGACATTTCAAATATACAAGGTAAACATGCATATGGTTCAATGGTAGTAGCTGTTGATGGTAAATTAGAAAGATCCCATTACAGAATATTTAAGATAAGGGGTGGTGATAATCCAAACGATCCAGCTATGTTAACGGAGGTATTACAGAGGAGATTTAATAATTTACAAAAAACATATGACGAAAGCCTTTCAAGTATTCCCGACCTTCTTCTAATAGATGGTGGTAAAGGACAACTTTCAGTAGTTAAGGAATACATTCCAAATAGTATATATTTAATGGGTATTTCTAAGGGTAAACATTTTAAAAGAGCAGGCCTGTTACTTAAAGATGAGTTTTGGTTTGTAAAAGATGGAGAAATACTTCAAACAGAAATTCTTAATCCTGAGATATTAATTGATTTAAGAAACGAAGCACATAGATTTGCAATAACTCATTACAGAAAACAAAGTATAAAACAATCTAAGATGTCTATATTAGATGAAATTGATGGTATTGGTACAAAAAGAAGAAAAGAGCTATTAACAAAATTTAAGAGTGTAGATGGTATTAAAAAAGCTAAAGAAGATGAAATTTATGAAGTAATAAAGAATAGGGTGGTTGTTAAAAAAATAATTGAAAAACTAACTAATCTTTAGCTCCAAGAGGTTTTATATTCTCAATTATATACTCAAAGAATGGATCATCTAGTTGTGTTGTAGAAAGTATATATACTAGATTATTAAAACTGTTTGGTATTACCAATGCTATAACAGTATCAGAATTCTTTTTCAATGTTGCCCTTAATCCTAAAGAATCTCTAAAACTTATTGGTACACTATTAAAAACACTGTATGTAACTTCATCTGTACTTTTTAATTTACAGTAATCTTCAAGCATGTAATCTAATTCTTTTGTTTTCCATGTACCAATAGGATATATCTCAACTATTTCAGAAGTTCCAAGTTTTTGGAATGATACAGCTCTCTGATCTTTAATATCTGTAGGAAAATATTTTATTAAATACTCTTTAGGAATTTTAATTCTCCATGGGTAATCAGGTAACAAATCTTGGTTATCACTACTAGCTATTAACATTTCTCTTTCTATCTCTTCAGTAACAATACGCGACAAGGCAGTACGGGCATCTTCCTCTGAGATAGTTTCGTACCATATATCCCTGAATTTAGAGTATATTCTTAGCCCTTTACCATCTTTTAACCAGTACTGTCCATATTTCTTATCTTCTGCTCCTAATGGGACAGTTTGAATATATTCCCATCCTCTTTTCTTTAGTTCTTTGTCATAGTATTTCTCAATATCTGCAATAGATATCCCATCTGGTATTTTGTATGCAGAATTCCCATTTGAAATAAATTCTTTTACAATTAAATCTTCACTCTCATTTATAAACATATATTCAGAACCTGGATATTGAGGTATTCCTTCTAATCCTACAAGATCATTTATTTCATACGTTTTATTACCGTATGCATTTTCTCTTAAAAAGAGAATATATTTTACAGAGAAGTACACGAGTGCAGATAATAGTATTAATGCAATTGGTATAACAATATATTTAGCACTTGTTTTCTTCCTCCTTATCTGAGTGTTTTTCTTTTTCTTAAATATGTTATTAAATTGAAATTTCTTTTTTCTTTTAACGATTGAGGCCTTACCATTACTTTTAGGCATTCTAATAGGGTTCGCATGTTTTTTACTACTTCGTGGTCTTTTCATCTATACAAGATAATATGAATAGGTTAATATTTCAATTAATATATATGGTGTAGTATAATGATTTGCTTTTGCGGGATCGTCTAACGGTAGGACACCGGCCTTTGAAGCCGAGAATCATAGTTCGAGTCTATGTCCCGCAACCATCCTCAAAGTTAACAATTAATATGAATATTTTAGTAGATTTAACAATTGTATTTATCTGTTTATTCTTTTTAATAAAAGGTTCTGAATGGGTAATGAAGGGCTCTGTTGCACTTGCTCAAAGGTTTCATATCAGTAAATTAGTTATTGCTTCTACATTAATAGCCTTAGGTACTGGCTTACCTACTATTGCTGTTAATATCTTTTTAGTAATAATGGGAAAGAATGGTATGGATGTTGCAGTAGGGAATGCTCTTGGTACAAATTTTGTTAATATTGGTTTGGGTTTAGGTATACCTGCATTTATGCTTACCATTATTCCTAAGTATCAGGTATTTGAAAAAGAAATTCCCATATATCTTGCTATTACGGCACTACTTACAAGTTTTGCATTTGATGGAGTAATAACTAGAGTAGAGGGGATAATTATCATGTTAGCATATGTTATTACTTTAATTATCATTTATCAGTACTCTTTAAGGGAACAACTTAGAGAAGTGGATAACAAGGAGGTAGATGTTGATACTAGTACAATATCAGAAACTATTACAAATAATCTATCCATTAAAAAATCACTTTTGTACCTATTTATGGGATTTGTTGTATTAATTGTCTTTGCAATAGCTTTGGTTAGTATGACTGGTAGGTTATCACAAGATTTTAATATATCTGAATACATACTAGGATTAACCATTATTGGTATTGGAACTTCTGTACCGATGATAGTGACTTCTATTAAATCTGCTAAAAAAGGATATGTAGATATCATAGTGGGTAATGTTTTTGGTAGTACAATTGCAAACATTGCTCTTGGTATAGGATTAACTGCAATTTTTGTTCCATTACTGTTTAACAAAGAAGCTATCTCAGATATCTATACATTCAATATATTAAATATTCTAGTTATCTTTGGATTGTTGATTGAAATGAAACTACTTGGTAAAAGTAAGTCGTTTAATTGGGTATCAGGATTAGTGATAGTTGCTTTCTATGTAATATATCTTTTGACAAAGATATTTTAGATTTATTTCCTAAATCTATGTGCTATATCAATTCTTCTTTCTAAGAATTCTTTCTTATTTAAAAACCCTATCTCTATTTGTGAACCTTTTCTTAAGATCAGCTCTTGGTTATTTTTTAATATTTCAGATTCAACATTAGTAAGATATGTTTTAGCTCCATTAGCGGTTATTCGTATTTCTTGAAAAGGAATTATATCATTAAGAAATCTATTACATACAATACCTGTTATAGAGAGAAAATTAGAATCTAGTGGTAATATTCTTCCGTTGTTATTGAAATTAAAAGCTGTAGATCCTATTGCAGTACTTATGCATATACCAGAGCCTTTCATTTCAAAATTTTTTAAATCACCATTCTCAGTTGAGATATTGAAAGTATGGTATCCAGTTATCTTTTCACCAAGTATTACATCATTAACAGCTTCTCCAAGTTTTTTGTTATCCAATCTTGCTTCAATAGCGTGGGATTTGAATGTATCAATCTTTATTGTATCTTCAATTAATGATTGAATTATGTCTTCATCATTATCAAAGGAATTAAGTAGGAAGTTAAATGTCCCCATAGCTTTTCCAAAATATGGTATCCCAGTATCTATAGTGTCATGAATTGCCCTAAGCATAGCACCATCACCTCCGGCTACTAGGTATAGCTCGGGTCTGTTTTCAGTTAACAGAGAAGGGAATTTCTCCCTTATTAGCCTATCAAATTTACTAACTCGTTTATCTGTGTTTAAAAGGTACCTTATTCGCATAATTGACATTATATATTAAAATTATGATATAATGTGTTATCTATGTTAAGAAAGGTATTAAGTTCTTAATGCCCTGTGTAGGTTACTTTACAAAGTGTGCTTATCCGTAGTTTATTTATTTTTTATTTATTTTATATAAATGCAAAACAAACTTTTTGTAGGGAACCTTTCATGGGATACCACAGATCAGTCTTTGACAGAGTTATTCTCCACAATTGGAGAAGTAACTGAGGCAAAGGTTATTGTAGACAAGTTCAAGAACAGATCCAAGGGATTTGGTTTTGTTACTATGGCTACAGATGAATTAGCAGAGCAAGCAATTGCAGAGCTAAACGGCAAAGAACTTGATGGCAGAGCTATCAACGTTTCTATTGCTAAACCTCCTAGAGAGGATGGTTTCAGAAGTACTGATAGAGGAGAGAATAGGAGAGATAACTTCTATAGGTAATCTTTTTCATTATTAATGAAATTGTAAAGAGCTGGGTTTAAATACTCAGCTCTTTTATTTTATCCCTTATATCTGCTGCTTTTTCAAATTGGAGATTCTCTGCAGCAAGTAACATTTTGGATCTTAAGTCTTTAATAAGGAGTTTCTTCTGTTTTTCGGATAGTTTCTCTACTTCAATATCTAATTCTTTCTTTTCTTGGTTCTCTTGTTCAACTAATGAATCCCTTATTGCTTTTTGTATACTTGCAGGTGTAATACCATGTTTCTTGTTGTAATTGTTTTGATATTCTCTTCTTCTGTTTGTTTCATCAATAGCGTATTTCATACTCTCTGTAATCTTATCTGCATACATAATGACTCTACCATTAAGATGTCTTGCAGCTCTTCCAATAGTTTGGACTAAACTAGTCTTAGATCTTAAGAATCCTTCCTTATCTGCATCTAGTATTACAACAAGTGATACTTCAGGAAGGTCTATACCCTCTCTTAAAAGGTTTATTCCTACCAAAACATCATATTCACCCAGTCTTAGGTTTCTGAGTATCTCAACCCTTTCTACAGTGTCTATATCAGAGTGTAAATATGCAACCTTAATCCCAAAATCTTGAAGATATGTAGTTAAATCTTCAGCCATTCTCTTTGTTAAAGTAGTAATTAAGACCCTTTCACCTTTCTCAGTATTCTTTCTTACTTCGTTTATTACATCATCAATTTGATTCTCTATCTTTCTAACATCAATACTTGGATCAAGTAATCCTGTAGGTCTAGTAAGAAGTTCAATTACAGTATTGTTACTATCCTGTATCTCCCATATATCAGGTGTGGCAGAGTAATATA
>LBOT01000001.1:41452-45410 GCA_000989675.1 candidate division WS6 bacterium GW2011_GWE2_33_157 | reverse complement strand
CTATCTCAATTAAATCCATCCTATCAATCTTCCCTACGAAGCTACTACCTGGTAAACCAACAGTAAATGATTGCTCTAAGCGATATGGGTTTTGTTCTTTGTTAAACAGCTTGTCATAAAATTCTGACATCATCTTTCTACCACTCTCTTTTCTTTGTAGCTCATGCTCCTTATTTTGATATCCACCCTTCGTCCAATTCTTTTCAAAAAGATTTAATAAGTCTTCTTTAGTTGGTATATCCTCAATACCTAAACCCTCTTTTGATCTTTGAAAAAGTGTATAGAAATCCTTAAGAGTATTATGAATTGTACTACCAAATGAAAGAGCAGAATTTGGAGCAGATGGTATATTTAATACATATGAATATTCATATTTTTTAGGACATTCCTGATATGTATTAACCTGTGAATAGCTCACCTTTTCTCCGGTAACAATCTTCATATCCTTAATTAAATTTTCCTCTTTCTGCTTTTGTACATACATATTTACATCCTTCTCTGACTTTAATATTTGTGGCTTCTCAAACTCCTCCTTTATATCTCTATCCAATATCTCTTGTAAAAATACACTACCCTTTTTCTTCCGTTTTGCATTTCCATAGAAATTAGCAGCTGTTAAATACAGTTTCTCTTTCGCACGAGTAGCACCAACATAGAAGAGCCTTCTTTCCTCTTGAAGGTGTTCCTCAACTTCGCTTAATCCTGTAAGAGATTCTTTTATTAACCCATCTGGGATTGGAATTGTATCTCTTCTGTTTTGAGATGGGAACCTATCAGATATTAAATTTACAAGAAATACTACTGGGAATTCTAAACCTTTAGCACTATGTACCGTTAAAATGTTTACTGCATCATATTCGGCCAGATCCATTTGATCTACAAGTGGAGAGTCCCCTATTTCTAAACTGTAATTAAGGTAATCTACATATTCAAAAAGGTTACCATCCGGATTATTTCTTTCATATTCTTTAATACTATTAAAAAATTTAGAAAGGTTGTTTACTTTAAACTGAGCTTCACTACTCTCTTCTTTAACCATATCTTTTAGATATCCACTCTCTTGTACAAAATGGAAAAGAATCTCTCCTGTTGGAGTATTCTCCTTTAACATCTTTACACAATCATTAAAGATTGTAAGAAAACTTTTAAGGCCTTCTTGTGCTTCTTTAGATAGAATTTGCTCTGCAATATTACTTAATTCAAAATCCATACTCTTTCCTATTGAGATACCAAACATACCTTCGAGTTCTTCCAGTAAAGAAATTCTTTCTTTTCTGGATAGCCTATTTATATCTAAATATTCTCTAGGTGAGAGATTCCACTCTTCCATACTCAGTACTCTAAACATAGAGATTTCATCCGTAAAATCTGTTAATACTTTTAAGAAAGAAATTAGAACTTTTATTTCGTCTCTAAAATACAGACCCCTTGAACCACCAATTTTATAAGGTATTCCAAGATATCTTAAATTTTGAACAATACTATCTCCATGGGCATTAGCTCTAATCAGTATTGCTATATCAGAGAACTTGTACTTCCTATCTGGTTGTAATTCAACAAATGCGGATTGTCCCTGTTGGTCATATTTCTGTGTTTTTTCTACATCAGTACTTTCAGAATATCCTGTTAATGTTAATATCTCTTTTGCAATCCACTCTCCTTCAGTATCACCATCTTGCGCTACAACTAAATTTACGGAATCATCATCTGGATCATACGTAGTTTTAGATATGAGTTTTTTCTCTATCTTTTCTGTTACCTCTAATCTGTATGGGTTGTTATGTTTAATTAAAGTATATGAAGAATCTAATATTTCTTGCCTGGATCGGTAGTTCTCTGTTAGGACGACCTCTTTTGCCTTTGGATAGTACTGTTTAAATTGTAGGATATTGGATATCGCAGCACCTCTAAATTTGTATATAGCTTGGTCATCATCTCCAACTACAGTTAGATTTGGATTTATCTTGCCAATCTTTTGCAAATCATTTTTTGGGTCTAACCCAGCCAAGATATTTACTAATACATTTTGTGTATAGTTGGTGTCTTGGAATTCATCTACTAATATGTATTTAAATTTTTTCTTATATTTTTCTAAAAGGTTGGGCTTTTCCCTAAACAACTTTATCGTAAATATTATTAAATCTCCAAAATCAATCTTAGAATTTGCAATCTTTAATTTTGTATATTCATCATATACAGTAGCCAATTCTTTAATATCTTCAGCCTCTTCTTTTTTTGCTGTACCACTCTTAGACAAAGATTTTGCATATTTAAGATACTCTTCTGGAGATACATCTTCATCTTGTAATCTAGAAAAATGTTTAAGGATATCATCAATAAATTTGGTTGGATTACCATATGGTCGGAATTTCTTAAGAGAGAAATTAAAAAGATTCTTTCTAAAAAGGATATATGCTTGAGCTGTAGACATCATTGAGTAGTTTGTATCAAGACCAATATAGTGGCCCTCTTGCCTTAAGATACGATCACAAAAAGAGTGGAAAGTTGATATCCATATATCTCCATATCCAAGTGGAAGATTTTCTTCTACCCTACCTAACATCTCTTCTGCAGCTTTATCTGTAAATGTTAAAGCTAAAATCTCTTCTGGCTTTGCCCATTTGTTATTGATAATGTGAAGTACTCTTTGTGTAATTACTGCTGTCTTACCAGTACCTGCCCCAGCAATTATTAAGAGTGCACCTTTTTTATGCTCTACTGCTAATTTCTGATTACTATTTAGGTTTATATTCATTACTTTGCTAATTCTTTTAGATGAAGTATTTCTTTTTCCATAGTTGAAGAGCTTTTTAATGCAGGAGTTTCAAGTATGAATGGGATATCTTTAAATTCTTTCCTATGTAATATATTGGATACTGTTTCATCTCCTAGTTTACCCTCTCCTAAATTTGCATGCCTATCTTTGTTTGATGCAAAACTCATCATTGAATCATTAAGATGTATTGCTTTCACACGATTATATCCCAATGTCTCACCAATTTCTTCTACAACACTATCCATATCAGCTATCCAATCATATCCAGCAACATATGTATGTTGAGTATCAAGTACATATCCTACCCTGCCTTTTTCTTTGCACCCATCTCTCATTGCCTTTAATTCTGTAAAACTTCTTCCCATGTTTGTACCAGTACCTGCAGTAGATTCAATTAGTAACCACTGTGTACCTCCTACTTCTTTTAATACCCAATCTATTCCATATGAGATTCTTTCTAAGCTGTCTTCGTAGTTAAGCTCTTTTTGAGATCCAGGATGAAAACATACTCCTAATATTTCTACATCTAAACTATTCTTTTTAATTAATTGCCCTACTCTATTTGCAAAATCTAGATATACAACAAGTCCCATTTTCCCAAGATGAAATAACTGTTTGTCCTCTCTTGCAAGATTAGTTAGGTATATACCGTGTAGTAATATTTTCTTTATGCCAGAGCCCTTAAGGGTTTCAACAAATCTTTTAATATCCTCATCTGGAATATTTTTAGTAGCCCATCTCATTGGAGCGGTCGGCATCATTTGTATACTATTTATTCCATACCTATCTCCCTCTTTTATTGCATTTTCAATTCCTCCACTGGAGGATACATGTGCTCCTAGATACATAGTAGTATTCTAGAGGAAAACTAAAGGTTTATCTAGCTATTTATTGTGGTATAATTGGTCGCATTTATGGAGAGGTGCCTGAGTGGCCGAAAGGAACTCACTGCTAACGAGTCGTAGACCCAAAAGTCTACCGCGGGTTCGAATCCCGCCCTCTCCGTCGGCTTTTCATCTAGAGTCTTTTAAATAGTTTATACCTCACACATTTTTGGTATATACTCTCAATATATAAATTACTTATTTTATTGATGCTCACATATTTATATCTCTATACAATTACTTTTGTTCTTTTTCTTGTAATAGATCTTGTTTGGCTCAATTTTATTGCAAAGAAGTT
>LBOT01000001.1:0-41417 GCA_000989675.1 candidate division WS6 bacterium GW2011_GWE2_33_157 | reverse complement strand
GTTGTACTAATATTAATACCAGGAATAAAAGAAGGTGCTTTTGGAAAGACCCTACTTATGGCCGCTCTCTTTGGATTAACTACATATGCAACATACGATTTAACCAACCTTGCTACACTTAAAGGATGGAATTTAAAGATAACCATTATAGATTTAATATGGGGGACATCGATATCCACATTAACTACCCTCTTAGGATATTTAATTGGAAATAAAATAGTATAAAATATTGTTATGGATGAAAAGAAAAACAATTTTCTATATGGTCTATCAATTACACTAGGAACAATAGTACTAGGTTTAATAAGCTATATTTTTTACATATCTAACATCGCAAGTATAAAAGAACCACCAAGATGTGAATATAATGGTTGGGCATATGCTGATAAAGAAACTTATGAATCTCAAGATGGATGTAATACCTGTTTTTGTCATACAGGAGAAACTGTGTGTACTCAGATAGCTTGTGAGAGTACCTCTATAGACCTAATTGATGAGTAAGCCTTGTATTCTTTCCTAACTTAAAGTACCTTTGTATATATAATCTTTAAATAAATATATATCGATGGAAGATGCAACAAAAACTTTAACACCAGTTGCGGAAGAGGTTGTTAAAGAGGCCCCTGTTACTCCCTTACCAACACCAGTAATGGAGAGCTTAGAATCTCCAAAGAAAAAGAAATTCCCCATCGCTATTCTTTTTGTATTTCTCTTTGTCTTGTTCTTAGGTCTTGCATATTATGCAATATTCTCACTGAAACTTTTAGAAAAGGTTGGCCTATTCGACACTCAAGAAACTACAGAACAAGAAAGTTGTAAATGCAAACTTACCAGCAAATTGGAGTATGGAAGAGTATTTTAATGGAGAAGGTACAACCATGCTAACAGAGGGTATTGACTATACAGGTTTAACAGGGTTAAAGATTTTCAAAGATACAACAGAAATCTTCTACCTCAAAGCAATATATGGCATAGGCTTTTCAGGGTGCCCAAGTTATGCAAAATTTGATGATGAGAACCCCGCCTACTACACTCAGATTTTAGAAGATAATGAGGTAAGTGGAGATGAAGTTAATGTTACTGATTATACCAACAGCACATATATACAATTTGAATGGTTAGGGAAAACTTTTAGAAGAATTGGGGAGATATATAACTATGATACAGTAGCTGGAAATGCATACTTCGAACCAACTTGTACTCCATCATTAGTATCCTTAAGTGGTTTGCAGTTTACTCCAGATGGAGAACCTGCTGCGAGTGGATACGACTACGGTGCAACAGATGAGGCAACAGAAGCAGATTTGCTAATTGTAGACGAAATATTAGAGAGTATGACACTAGTAAATTAGCCTTTTTTATTGACACTAAAAATATACAACTGTATATTTTAGATATATATAAATTTAATATTTTTCTCAATGCAAAGAAGAAAATATGAAGGATTTTCACTTATTGAAATCCTAGTAGTTGTAGCTTTAATTATAATCCTAACTACAATTACAATCGTTGCAATTAACCCTGCAAAGAATTTTAGAGATACTCGAAACGCACAAAGAAGTGCAGACGTTCTGCAGATTCTTAATGCAGTAACACAGTATACATCTGAAGAGGGTCATACCATTTCTGACCTAGGTGCAATTGCAGATTGTGCTACACCAACACCTGTTGTAACAGGAACTGTATTCGAAACAACACTAGTCGATGAATATATAGTAGAGATTCCAAAAGATCCTTCAGAAGCATCTGGCACTGATACTGGGTATACCATTTGTATAACTGGAACCTCGGGAAGAATAGAAGTTAGTGCCCCACATGCAGAGGATGGGAAAGTTATTAGTGTAAAGAGATAAAAGAAACTCTGTAAATATATATGAATATCGGATAGTGTTTTGCTATCTAAACTGCCATGGTCGAACTTTTAAAGTTAACAGATGATGTAATTAAAAAAAAGATAAATGTATCTGATTTTTTAGATGCTCTTGTTTTTGATGCATTAAAAGCAAAGGCTTCCGATATCCATATAGAATCTAAGGAAGATGATATTCTCTTAATTAGATATAGAATTGACGGCGTATTAAGAGATATCATTCCAATCAGTAAAGATTTAAAAGAGAGCCTTCTCTTTATCATCAAAGTTAGATCTAAACTCAGAACAGATATTCACTTCGCTCCACAAGATGGAAAAATCCTCTTTACGGTAAAGAAAGAGGATATTGATGGTCCAAAGGTAGAAGAAGTAAAGGTGGAGGACATTAAAGAAAACGAAAAGGAAGATACTAAACCAGAAGAAAAAGAGGTTAAAGAAGAGGAGAAAAAAGAGAAAGAAAAAAAGGAAGAGAAGAATAAAGAAGGAGAAGAAAAGAAAGAGAGTTTGGTTGCAGGAATATTTAGTAAGTTCTCAAAAGAAGAAAGTAAGGCAAAAGAAACTTACAATGTAGATGCCAGAATCTCCATACTACCAGTAACACATGGAGAAAAAGTCGTAATCAGACTACTCTCACAAGCAAATAGGTCATATGCTTTAACAGATTTAGGATTTGAGGAAGAAGATTTGGTCAAATTAGAAAAAGCGTACAGACAACCTTACGGTCTAATCTTAGTAACTGGACCAACAGGAAGTGGAAAAACTACAACACTCTACTCCTTACTAAAAATATTAAATACACGAGATGTGAATATCACAACGATAGAGGATCCTGTTGAGTACAGTATTCAGGGTGTAAATCATATACAAATTAATACCAAGGGAGATTTAACATTTGCAAACGGTCTTAGATCAATACTTAGGCAAGATCCTAATATAATAATGGTTGGAGAAATAAGAGATACAGAGACAGCTAGGATTACTGTAAATTCTGCTTTAACTGGCCACTTAGTGCTCTCAACCGTACACGCGAATGATGCAATCAGTACGATTCCAAGATTAATAGATATGGGTATCGAGCCATTCCTAATTGCATCAACTCTTAATATTGTCGTTACTCAAAGGTTGTCTAGAAGACTCTGTCCTGATTGTAAAAAGGAGTATACGGCTGGCAAAGACGAAGCTCACAAAGAGATTATAAAACTAAGGCCCGATATTCAAAAACATATAAATCCAACAGACAAACTCTTTAAAGCTGTAGGCTGCCAAAAGTGTAACAATACTGGCTACTCTGGAAGAATTGGTATATATGAAATACTTACAATGGGGAAAGACTTAAGGGATGTAATTATCCAAAAACCAAATTCAGACAATATAATGGCTGTTGCAAAAAAGAATGGATTCAAATTAATGATAGATGATGGCATCAAGAAACTTAAAAAGGGAGACATTGATATAAAAGAATTAATGAAAGTAATATCGATTAAGGAATGAAAAAAACAAATATAGACACATTAGATGAACAGAGATTAAAAGAGTTAAAAAAACTTCAAAGGCTACATGTTTCAACTTCAAATTTATTAATAGCTATTAAATCGTTAGCAGCGTTACTAAAAGCTAGTATCCCACTCTCGGATACAGTAAAAACAATCTCAGAACAATCTAGTGATCCTAATCTAAATAAGATATTCAAATATATTTCAGAAGAAATAGAAAAAGGATCTACCATGGCTGAAGCTATGACACTTTTCCCTAAAGTTTTTCCTGGAACACTCTCCTCTGTTGTTGAGGCAGGAGAAAAAGGAGGATCTTTGGAAGACAACTTACTCTTTATTGCGGAGTCAATAAAGAAAGAATGGGAATTAAGTAAGAAAATGAAAGGGGCCATTATATACCCAACAATAATCATGTCTTTAACAATGGTTGAGTTCATTGGAATGATCTTTATCATATTACCAAAGATGGAATCGCTATTTTCATCCTTCCCGAATATCCCTCCACTAACGATGTTTATTATGAATACGGCATTAGCTATTAGAACAAACTGGATAACAGTACTTGCCATAATTCTTTCCATAGTTATTGCTATTTCAATATTTCTTAAAACAAAAACAGGTTATATGTTTAAAGGATGGTTAGCATTGAATTTCCCAATATTAAAGAAACTCTTTACTAGTAATATTCTGTCCTCTTTCTCAAGAACGTTAAGTGTACTACTAGCTAGCGGTATTCCTATATCAAAAGCATTACAAATAACGTCTACTACAATGAGTAATTTCATATATGCAAAAACCCTTAACCTTGTATATGAAAGTGTTCAGGATGGAAAAGACCTCTCCCTATCACTGGCAGAGTATCCGAAATATTTCAACAAATCTTTTGTGAAGATGATTGATGTTGGAGAAGTTAGTGGGACCCTAGAAGAAAACCTTATGTACTTACATGAATATTACTCCGATGAAGTAACAGAAATGAGTAATAATATAGTAACCTTTGTTGAGCCCCTACTCCTCATCTTAGTAGGAGCAATAATTGGAGTACTTGGAGTGACCATACTAATGCCAATTTATCAACTAATGGGTTCTATAAATGGGTAAAAATCTAAATAAAAAACAATTACAAGGATTTTCTCTTTTTGAACTACTCGTAGTTATGGGTATTCTTCTCATGCTCTCCGCCTTAGTATTTCCCCTTACAATTCAAAAAACTCAAGAATCTAAACTTGAAAGTTATGCCTCTCAATTAACAACTGATATTCGCTATCAACAGCAAAGGAGCTCTTTAAAGAATATGGCGGGAGGAATATCTCTCGGCTCAAATCAATACACTCTCTTTGATGGAGAATCTCTTGCAAGTGCAACAGATACAGATATTAAGAAATATCCTACGAATATACAGATTACTTCTGTATCTCTAACGAATGGTTCTGAAATATTCTTTCCAAGTGGTGAATTCAAACCACTTTCATATGGGACTCTAGTCGTAACTGATGGTAGAAATTCAATTAGGGTATATATAAATATGGAGGGATTAATAGGATATGAAAAGCTTTAAACAAAAATTAAAAGGATATAGTTTGGTAGAGATTGTTTTGGCAATTGGGATTTTTGCAGTAATCTCCTCTATGCTTGTACTACTTGTTGTCGATTCAACTAGAACACTTGAGAGTACCCAAACAAGAGCCAAAGCGACACATCTAACCCAAGAGATATACTCTGCTCTTCTTCTACTCAAATCTGAATCTTGGTATAACGTTGCAAGATATACAAACGAAGGAAGTAAACATATCAGTTATACAAGTGGAAGGTATGAAATACTTGATGGAGAAGAAGTAAGAAATAACCTAACCTATTCTTTCTCTGTATTGAGCGTATTAAGAGATAGTAGTGGAAATATAGTAGATACTGGAGGTTCTCTTGACCCCCATTCGAGATTAATTAGTATAAATATAAGTTGGATTGATAAGCTTAATCAAACACATACTATTAACCCTAAAATATATATTAATGATTGGAATACCAATTCAGTAACATATACAACAAGTACAGATTTTGATAGGGGGTCATATACTCAAACAATGTCTCAAATTTTAAATGGTGGAGAAGTAAGACTTCAATCAATGAAGTATGCAGACTGGTGTAATCCATCCTTAAGCCTCTCCTCCTTTGATTTACCACAACAGGGTATTGCAACTACCATATCTACAAGTGGAGATACCATATATATGGGAACTGGGGAAAATGCATCTGGTATATCCTTTATGAAAGCAACCACTTCTGGAGAACCTCCACAAGTTACAGTAGGAAGTACTTTCAATGGGTATAAAACAAATGATGTCTTTGGTTTAAATGGTAATGCCCTACTCGCAACAGATACTAACTCTGAAGAAGTTGTCATAATTGATATTACATCTGTACCATACACAAAGGTTGGATATTTTGATAGCGTAGGACAACAAGATGCAACTTCAGTGTTTGCACTCAGTGGAAAAGGATTTGTTACACATGGTAATAACTTAACAATATTCGATCTTTCCTCAGTTAATGGGGCAAGGCCTCAGCTAAGTACAACACCTGTAGGTACATCTAGCTCTATTGTTACAGATATGTATGTAGATAACGACTACATATACTTAACAGTAACAAACAATACTCATGAATTTTTAATATATGAATATAACTCAGGATTAAAACTAATCGGACAAGGTGACCTAGGAACACAATCTTCAACCTCTTTATTTATATCAGAAGATAAGACGAGGGCATACATAGGGACTGCAACAAATATTGGGAAAGAATTCTTTATTCTAGATATCTCTACGAAAACTGGTAGCTATCCAATAGTAATGTCATACGAATTAGGTCTCCTCTCTGTAAAATCTGTAATAGCAGTTGATAACAGAGCAATAATTGGAGGATATGGAGGTGAAGAGTACGTCGTTTTAGATATAGAAAATGAAACAGTAATAGCTCAATGTGGAGGATTGCAAATAGATACGGGGATTAACGCTATAGCACTTGTCAGACAGGGTGTTAACCTCTATTCATATATCTTAACTAAAGATGCAACTCAAGAATTAAAAATAATAAGAGGAGGACCCGGTGGTGGTGGACCAGATGGAGATGGATATTTTTCAGAAGGTTTGTATATCTCGGACATATTCGATTCCACATCTATAATATCAACCTACTACATACTAGGACTGACTACATCAGTTCCGACGGGGACATCCTTACAAATACAGCTGAGAGTCAGCAATGACCCCTCTATGACAGGAAGTACATGGATAGGACCAGATGGAACTTCAAACACATATTATCAGGAAACAGGGGTATATAACCTCCCTACCTCTCTTACTGGAAGATACATCCAATACAAAGCTGCCTTTGGGTCAGACACAGTTCTGACTCCTTTACTTGAAGAATTAGTTATAAACTATGAAAAATAGATTAAAAGGTGTAACACTAGTAGAAACAATGCTTTACATTGCCCTTTTTGCCATAATCATGGTTATTGTTCTCAACTTTATGCTTTCTACACAAGAAGCTACATTAAGAACAAACAGAAGAGCGAATATACACCAGACTACAGAATTTGTAGTACAACATATTAACTACTCCTTTGAAAAAGCCATTTCAATTAATAGTACTAATAGTACATTCGGAAACAACCAAGGGACTTTAGAATTAGTCTTTACAGAAGGTAATAAACAGTATCAAGTATTAAACTCAAGACTATATTTTGATGGCGTACCAATTACCCCACCAAATATGTCCGTAATTACATTCTCTCTTGATCCAATATATAAGGATACTGAAACGATAATAGGCATTCGGACAAGCGTTCTTATACATCTTAACGACGATGCAGATATATCGGACACAATTAATCTTTTATCAATACTAAGATGAAAGGATATGTAGCATTAACAACCGTATTAGTCATACTTCCACTACTTCTGCTAACAGGATTAGATTCTCTTTACAAAAGTATGACAGAATTAATTGTAGAAAAGATGAACTATGATTACCAAATATTAAAAAGCAACTCAGAGACATGTATAGAGGAAAGTGTGTATAAAATAAAAAGGAATCCAACATATACTGGTACATTTGAAATATCAAAAGACAATTGGTCTTGTATGATAGGTATTGCAAATAAAATAGATAATCCTGGATTTAAAATAATCATTATTGAAGCTTCTGATTCAAACAGTATAAAGCTTGTTGTAAAGAAAGAATTAAATATAAATGTAAACCCTTTTGAAATATCAAATATTTAAAACTAAATGTTCAATAACAGAGAAGGTGTTTCTCTCAATATTAGGAATCCTCCTTTTAATCCTCACCTTCAAATTTTTCTTCCTGTCTAATTTTACTCTTCAAAATCTTCTCTTTTATATAGTAATCGTTGCTATCTTTCTTGCACTTACATTTCTTGCATATTTTGATTTCAAAAAAATGGAAGTACACAGTACACTTTCTTTGGCTTTAATGTTACTACTCTTTGCATCTAATCTTTCCATATTTCTTGCCTTAGGTTCTGAGGAAGGGATAAAGATCAATAACTGGGTATATATCCCTTATCAAAACTTTCTTTCTACCTTAATACTCGGTTCACTATTTCAATTAACGGTACTACTTTCAAAGGAAAAAGCTCTGGGACAGGGAGATGTAAGAATTGCAATAATAGTGGGGTTATTAATTGGATATAACAATATAATATATTGGTCATATATTACCGTGTTTTCAGCTCTCTTCTATGGTTTAATAATTGCATACAAAAAGAAAAAGTTTAAAGGTCTTAAAATACCATTTGTACCATTTATGGTACTAGGTACAATGATTGTAATTTTGATTAATATCTAGAAAATAACTTCAAGGTCTTTTTCAGTATTGATATCTGGGATTGCAAGTTCTCTTCCGTTATTTCTTTCTTTATGTTTATACCACTCTCCATCTACAAAAAATGCTATATATTCAGCTTCTAATAGTTTACTCTCTACTACTACTTGGTTTGTTTTTAATAGAGAACTCTCGGAATTATTACAATCACTTTGTACGAATAGAAGAACTTCTGGTGATAAATCAAATTCAACAATTTTTGCAATTACTTGTGTACATCTATCCTTATCAACAGCTCTATTAAAAAATATATATTGCGTATTGCTACCAATTACCTCTATCTCTGCTGAAAGATATCTGTTTGTACCCTGCTCCACTACTCCTCTTTTTAATCGAAGATTTTCACTGGGAATATAATCAGCAGAGTGAACAACTTCAGCTAAATCTTCATAATATTGAGGACTGTCATTTTCTTGAGGATTACTACTTTCTAAAAAAGCTAATCTCTTAATATTTAGAGAAATTATATATACATATTCTACATTATCTCAGAAATTCTAATATACCTTTTTCTCTATCATTAAAAAAGAAATAAATACGAATTGTGGAAGAACTGGGAACGAAATTGAACCTAGTTCTCTCCGAGCTTAAAGCTTTCATTATTATATCAAAAGATATAGAGATAAAGAATAATCCTCTATAACCCCCTCACTATTTAATAATCATTAAACCTCTTTCCTAGTCTATGAAACACATAATTCCTCTGTATTGAACATACTCTCTATATACTTATTTAATACCTGTAATTGCATCCAACGCAGATGCCACAGAGTTCAAAATAGTAATTGCCTCCAAAAGAACCTCTTCGGCATTTTTTGCCTCTTCCTCTTTTAAACCTAGAGCTTCACGAACTTTTGTATTGTATCCACGACTTTTTCTATGTGCACGACTTTGTCGATAATCGTATAATGCACGAAGAATATCAATCCCAGAACAAGCTTCCTTATTCGATTCAAAAGTTTTCCTAAAAAATTTCTGAATCTCCTTTAAGGTCTGCACTTCTTCACTAGAGCTTATTGACTTATCAATTCTTCCTTCGTTAAAGTCCTTATATGTCCATGTTTCGAACAATAGCCATAAAGAAACGGAAAAAGATATTAAATCTGCTCTCGAAGCAAACGCTATTCCTTGTAAATCAAAATTCACTCTTGTTATCAATTCCTCTTGTCCATCATACAGAGAAAATCTTGAATCTATCCTGTGAACTGATTCAAGAAGGTCGTTAACCACCTTGATATATAATTTTCTTCGTTCGGAGTCCCCTCCCTCAATACCTTGCACTGTTTCCCGAAGGAGCTTTATTGCATTTGGATAATCAAATTGATAATACTCACTATATGTATCGAACCTTGCTGATGATCGCTCAGGATCTTGATTGAGAATAGTATTAATATAAAGTGGAGCAAACTCATCTATTGAGAACAGTTGGTAGTCCCAAATGGCACTTACTGAATCCGATATTGTTAAAACAAAATCCTTTGAAATTCTATCTTGGGTAGACTTGATTGTAAAGTAATAAGTATTGTAATCCCCTATCTTACCGTCCCCTATAGGAAGTTTCATTACAGAGTATTTCATACTGACTTTTTGCCTCTTTTAAATAATAGCTTCTTTTCCTAATAAAGCTTTACTCATTGCCTAGAACTCTGAAGCGTAGTTAAAATAATCCCCAAGTTGATAATAATTCTTAAAATGGAACGAATCTCTTTTTGTGTAGTAAGAATTTGAATATTTCCCAAATGAAGAATGTCGAACCAATCAATTATGTCCTATGGTGGAGACGGTGGGAGTTGAACCCACGTCCAAAAGCTAAGTACAGTGTCATTTCCAAATATATTTAGATTTGTATAGCTAAACCTAACTAAAAAATCTAACAAAAAGTTAAGTTTACTCAGTAATTATATTCACTAAATATCCCCTACTGACAAGAAATACTTACTATACCCTAGTAACGACTGTCTATAACCACTAACTAGGGAAAGAGGATATAGACATTGACCAAACTTAATCAGTCAAACTTATGCAAAATTGTAAGCATAAGAAGGCATGCTAAAAGCAGCCCTTAGTTTACTTGCAAAAGCGTTTAGTTTGTTTTCTACACTTATCTGTGTTTTAGTTTTACGAACTAAAAAACGATTTGTGACAACAGCACTTATAAACTCCTGTCGAAAGCCTTACGTCCCCAAATTCTTAAAGAACGCTATATTATACCATTTATATATGTTTTACTCACTAGTGAGGCTTACACAACGCTGTATGATATGAGAATGGAACCAATTAACTACCCCTTTTGAAAATTTCCCAAAGAGATATAGAAGTAGCTACTGAAAGATTTAAAGAATCTATATCTTTAGAATGAGGAATATATACACTCTGACCAATATTTAGATATGAATCATCTAACCCTGTAGATTCATTTCCTTGTATCAATGAATATGGTTTTACAAATTTAACATCTTTAATATCTTTAGCACCATTAAGCATAAAGGGATATTTATTGTAATTAGGAAATCTCTCTAAATACTCAGAAATATTCTCAAAATATTCAAATCTAATACTAAACAAAGCTCCCATTGTAGATCTAATTACCAATGGATCAAAGATATCTACTGCTGGTTTAATGAGGATTAAATCTTTAAAACCAAAACCTAACATAGTGCGTATAATGGTTCCAATATTACCCATATTAGAAGGATTCACTAATACTAAGTGATTCTCTTGTTCACTTACCTTACTTTCATATTTCTTAAATACTGCAACGACATATGTATTTTCCTTAACCGCCACTTTATCTATCAATCTCCCATTTATCTCTATATTAATACCCTTTTCCTTACAAATACTCTCTATTTCAGATACCCCTTCACTACCAAGTCCTTCTTTTTTTAAAAGTATTGTGTATACCTTCTCGGAGTGATATTTCAACAAATCTAATACAGGGTATGCTCCAAAAGCATATGAATATTCAAACTTCTTTTGATACCTCTTTATCTTAGGAGAATACATACTAATTCCTTAATATATCTTTAAATATTTTGTCTGTCTTTCTCTTACTTTTACCCTTTGTTAATTCCCATTTTTCCTGCCTTAGTATCATATATGCCTCTTCTACCTTCCTTTTAGTAAGTGTAAGTAACAGATTCTTTCTCTTTAATTCTAACTGTGCTTTCTCTTCACTCTTGTACATCTCATATATACTTGAGAGGAACCCTATTAGTAGTATTGTGTAGCTGATGAATTTGGCTAATGTAGAAAGATTTAACATTAACTCATACTCTAAGTTTAAGTATGGTAAGAAAAATATTTGAGAGAGGATTGAAAATGTTAAAGAAAATATTATCCAGAAATCAAAATTCCTAAAATACATACCCCTACTTCTTGTATATCCAATTAGAGTTAGAAGGTAGAACATTAAGGCTAGGGTTTGCATTACGATAGCGAAGGCATACGCTTCTAAGCCTACAAACAGGTTAGAAAATGTAGAGACTACTATGACAAATGTAGATATTGCAAAAAGAATTGCTACAAATGCCAACTTTTCTTTTACAGCTCTAACCATGTACTCTTCTTTCGTCATAATCCAACTTAAGAAAAAGACGAAGGAAAGAAACACCCTTGAGAGAACAACTGTACTTGGAAAAACCTCAGAGCTTGGCATTGTAAAAAAGTCTGAGAAAGCCTGAAGGGAAAGTAATAACTGAAATACTTCCAGTAAAGAAACTGTTAGAAATCCTAACCCTAAGAGAAGGTAATTAACATAGTTTCTTTTTGTATAGAAGCGAACTAATGAGAGAATCCCTATAAAGAAAGCGAATATCCCAGCAAAGAGATCAACCAATAACTGAAAATCTTTCATCCAGGCAAATTCGCCAGAGAGGTATGCAAAAAGGAGAAAAAAGAATATGGAAGTTAATATTATCAGTTCTTTTTCTTTAACTTGATTCTTTGTAAATTTCTCTCTCATGTATATATATTAATAAATGTATTTAGAAAAAGATATCTCTTTGTTTCTTTCTGCATGTGGAGCACATACTGTTACAGACCCATTACCATTGTTAGATACAAAATATCCTGTTCCATTAACAGATATGTATAAGGGATCGTTTGGCATAACAACTAATGCATCTCCGTTATTTTCAGACAGGAAACCCATATTTACCAAATCTGTACAGTTAAATGGCCCTGTTTTACATATTTCATTTCCATATTGTACACATTCACTTGATTGAGGTATTTCTTCTGGAATAGAAAAAACGGTATTCGCATATGAACTAATATATGAAAGAATCATTGAAACATCTGCTGTTCTTTTAAGATTCCTAGCCTCTGCAGCTTCTTTATTTGGGTTAATTACTAACAATACAAGAAATACTACTACTCCCAATGCCGAGAGTATTAAGAGTATTTCAGTAAATTTGAACTTGTTTGATGATTCTTTTTTATCTTTCTTAGGAACCATAGGAACAAGGTTTATTGTTTCAATGGTAATTGGGCAATCTTCCATATGTACATAATACAAAAAAGTAGAAAGAGATAACAGGGGTGTAAACATATACCTATAATGTGATAACTGTTTCGATATAGTAATTTAATATTAAAAAAGGTTGTATTATCGGGCTTTTTATACTTATCCACACTCTCACAAAAGGTGTGGTTATCTTTAATAAAAACTTGAAGTTTGGAAAACGGAGAGGGTGGGATTTGAACCCACGGTTGAGGAATCCCCCAACAGCACATTTCGAGTGTGCCCTATTCGACCACTCTAGCACCTCTCCAATGCTGTTATTATATCTTAATATTGATTAAATCTCCTCAAGGGGGATATATTGACCATATGTCC
The DNA here is from genome assembly GCA_000989675.1 of candidate division WS6 bacterium GW2011_GWE2_33_157. Classification (GTDB taxonomy): domain Bacteria; phylum Patescibacteriota; class Dojkabacteria; order SC72; family SC72; genus UBA12044. Next base: position 28,306 of record LBOT01000001.1, on the reverse strand, counting down.
AAACATCTAACTTGTTTTGCTTCCTAATATCTTTGTACAATATTTTTTCTTGTAGAAGAACAAATATTGCATCCTTATCTGCTTCCCCCAAAAGTAATATAACTGCTCTTGGATATCTCAACTTTGTTTCAAGGATCAGAAAATACTGACCATTCCTAATAGAAAACCAGAAATTGTTAAGCATAAACCATTCATACAATTTACCCCCAGTATCTACTCCCCTTGCAGTAATCCTGTGCTTTATCTTGCCAGGTTTGTTTGTACCTGCAACATATATAAAGAATACCAATGATATTATTGCAGCCATTAGCCAATATTGTCCTAATATTGCTAAATAAAGAGTAAACAGTAAGAATGCAGAAAGAACAATCCAAAGTGTCTTTCCTTCAAATTTAAACTCATACCTTTCTAATGCCTCCCATTCAAAAAGTTTAATATTTTGTACTACCTTTTTTGTTGGAATATCACTCTCTTCTAAAACAATATCTTTCTCTGCTATTTTTTTTCTTGTTTCCGCCTTTTTGCTTTCTATCGCCTTCTTTTTAAGGACCTTAATCTTTTCTTCTTTTTCTCGAAGCTCTAACTCTCCAGAAAGAATTTTCAAAATTTCCTCAAACTCATTCCCTACTTTTTTCTTAAAAGAAGTTGCCATGTATAGGTAATCATATAATAAATAGAAGGATTATAACAATAGAAAGAATACCAAAGCCCCAATATAGATTAAGAATATGGAAAAAATTCAAAAGGACAACGAGTTGAATACCTAATGTAAAAAGGATTCCCCATTTAATTGATAGGATCTCTAACTCTCTACTACCCTCTTTCTTTAGAATAAATAATAAGAATAGGTATATTAAGATTGTAATAATAGAATCTATTAAGATAGATAGAAGAAATGTAAATACTAAAATGTTAAGCCAATTAAAATCCCCTATTTCATTTAAAGGTAAGAAGTTTCTGATTGAGAATAAATATAACAAAATTGCAACAGAAAATATTAAAGAAAATGTATATGAAAGAATAAATTTAACAAATTTTTGTCTATAAGTTTTTGTTTCCACCTATTAAATAGTTATTCTTTAAAATTAAATTTATTCCAATCTTTATGAATATCTTAATTATAGAGAAATCTAAAACTATTTCCCACATTATTAAAAATACCCTTGTTGCCTATGGATATAATGTGACAGAAGATACCTCAGATTTTAATAGTGAAAATTTAGTAAAAAGAGACCTATTTGAGATTTTAATACTTGATACAAATATCAATGGAAAATTTACAACAGAAGATTTAATAAAAAAAGCAAAGAGTAAAAAGAATGTTCAAAGTAAAATCTTAGGTATTTGTAGTATAGGGACATGGAAAGACAAGGTTAATTTCTTAAATATAGGTGGTGATGATGTTCTTTCATATCCATTCCCAATACAAGAGCTTCTTGCAAGGATACAATCCCTTTTAAGGAGACCAAACAGCTATATTGATAGTAAGATGTATTTAGGTAATGTTTTACTTGATACTACGAATAAAACGGTAAGTGTAAAAGAGAAAGATATCGAGTTGAGAAGAAAAGAGTACGAACTTTTAGAGTATTTGATTAGGAATAAAAATAGAACTGTTAGCAGGTGTGAACTTCTAGACCATGTATGGGATTATCGTAGTTATACAGGGTCAAATACAATTGATGTACATATTAAAAGGTTAAGAGACAAAATACCTAGTAAGGGTTTAATTGAAACTGTACATGGCCAAGGTTACAGAGTTAAAGAACCTAAAGCATCATTGGCATAACAAGGTGTACAAAATCAGGATCTTCTGTGATTTTAAATACTCCTGGTTTAATTGTTTCAGAACATTCGAATACAATATCCTCAGAATCTATATGATTTAGAATATCTGTAAGTAATCTTGAACTAAACGCTATTTTAATAGAATCTCCATCTACTTTAGCATCAAATACACTTTTGTTGCTCCCTAAATCTGTTTGTGTAGCTGATAATGTAATTTTATTATCAGAAGAATCTATATCTAGTATTAGTTTGTTCCCTAATACGCTCTTAGCAATTGTGTTTGTAACTTTTAAGGAATTAATAAATTCTGATTTGCTAATTTTACATAGTGTTTTATATCCAGTAGGAATAATTTGTCTATACTCTGGAAATTGTCCATCTATTAATCTTGAAACAAGATCCACCCCACTATATCTAAAAAGTATTTGATTCCTATCTTCTATCAAATATACCTCTATATCATCATCTTCTCCTATTTCTGAAACTATATGTGATAGCTCTAATAAAGCTTTAACAGGTATTAATACATTAACATCACTCTCTGCGTTAGAATCTATTTTAAGAATTTGTCTTGATAGTCTTAGACCATCAGTTCCTACAAATGAAATACTTTCTCCTGCTACTTCTAAAAGTACACCCGTAAGTACAGGTTTAATATCGTCTGTTGCAGATGCAAAAGCAACTCTTTCAACTGCTTTTACTAAATCCTCTTTTGAAAGTTTAAATAATGGGGTTTTGTCTGTAACCGTAGCTACTGCAGGAAAATCTTCTGCAGACATTGTATTAAAACTGGCAGAATTGTTTGTACTTGTAATGTTAAAACTTTGATTATCTAGTGATACATCGATTGTTTCTGATGGAATACTGTTTACAAATTCTGTTAACTGCTTTGCTGGTACTGTAATCTTCCCTTCGGATCTTACATCTGCCCCTATCCAAGTATTTATACCAATTTCTAAATCTGTTGCAGTCATCATGAGTTTACCCTTACTACTTTCAAATTGAACGTTGTTAAGTATTGGTAATCCTGGTTTACTACTTACTACCCTACTTATTATATTAAGATACTTTCTAAGAGTATCTTGATTACAAGAGAATTGCATTTTATGTACATATATTAATATTAATTACTTGGGCAGTTATTCTATATTCTACTTAATATAAGGTAAGTTTTCTACTGTTTTAATTTTTATAAATATTAAGTTGTCATCGTAGTAGTAAGTATGGATAAGTTGATAACTTCCAGATTTCATTAATTGAGACCTTTGTTAACAGTAAATCCTTAAATATTTACTATGTTGATAATTTTTTAATTAATATTTACTTAAATTTATTGTTTCTTATCTATTTCATTATATATTCCTATTGTGTATGGAATATGTGTATTAAAATGGAAAACAGTGGCCTCTATGTGTATTACTATTTTATTAAAAACGTTGTATTAGCAACTAATTGTTAAATTAATGAGATATATAGGTGTGGAGAAAAACCATACTTATCCTACACTTATCAACAGCTATCCACAGGTTAACCACAGTTAAAAGAAAATTTTCTTTCTACACAATTCTACCTTCTCTGCTAACCTACTATCTTGTTTCATCTTTTGCTCTATCTGTTTACATGCGTGTAGTACTGTTGTATGGTCTGTCCTATTTACTTCTTTAGCAACAGTTTCCAAAGGTAGTTCTAAATCTGTCCTTAGTATGTACATTACAACTTGTCTTGCCAAGGAAATATGTGCCATTCTTCTTTTACTCTTTATATATCTTACAGATATATCAAAGACAGAAGATGTAACATCTAATACTTTTAGAGGTGTTACCTTATTTCTTTTACTCTCTATATCTAACTGAAGGATTCTTGCAACCTCTTCATACGTAGGCACCTCGCCTAGTTTAGAAAGCGTTATTACTTTGTTAAGAGCCCCTTCTAATTCTCTTACACTATTTTCAATATTCTTGGCTATTAACTCTAAATACATATCAGGGACTGTTGCATTTTTATCTAACAAGCTTTGTTTTAATATTGCTACCCTAGTTTCATAATCTGGAATTTGAATATCAGCAACCATTCCACCTTCAAATCTAGACCTTAGTCTATCTGTAATATTTTTTATTTCTCTTGGTGGTCTGTCTGATGCAAGTATTATTTGTTTATTAGCTTGGTACAATGTATTAAAAGTATGGAATAGCTCTTCTTGTGTTTTAGGGTAATCTTCTACAAACTGTATATCATCTATTATTAACAGATCGACCTCCCTATATTTAGATCTAAAATCTTCGTTCTTTCTTGTTCTAATAGCTTCGATCATCTCATTTAAGAATTGCTCTATTGATACATATACAACCTTTTTCTCAGGATCTTTCTTTATTACTTCGTTTCCAATAGCTTGCATTAAATGAGTTTTGCCAACCCCTGTACTACCATAGTAAAACACAGGATTATATGATTTGGTTAGATTATTATTATTAATATCATGAACAACTGCTTGAGCCACAGCCTCTGCCAACCTGCTATTAGGACCAACGATAAAATTGTCAAAGGTATATTTTGGATTTAATCTTGCACTACTTAGTGCTTGTTTATATTTTTTACTATCACTTTCTATCCCAGAAAAAAGAGTTACGCTACTCTGTTGTGGAGTACTTACAAATTCATACCTATCTTGAGTATCCTTCCTTTTTATTCCACTACTTTTAATAAGGATTTCCAATTGTAGGTTTTGGCCAGTAGCTCTTGTTAAACAGCTTTGAAGAAACTTACTATAATCACGAAGAATTGTTCCCCTTTTGAATTCACTAGAACAGGAAAGAGTTGCTACACCATTTCTAATATCCTCCAAATATGTGTCACTAAACCATGAGTTATATTCTACCCTATCTAAAATCATCTTAAGGTTCTCTGAAACAATCTTCCATATATCCTCTGTATTGAAATCTTCAACGGTACTTGTTGTACTTTCCATGTTTGGTTTTGGCATTTCGGTTATATATTTTTCGAAGTCAATTTTATCCATACTAATGTAGTACTTCAGTATTTTAAAAAAGTCACTGGGCAGTATATGGTCGATTGGGACTGGTACCCCTATTATATTCATTTCTAGAAAAATGTGGATAATAGTTTGGGGAGTAGCTTATTAAGCTTCTGTTACAAGGGTTTTTAAAGGGCTCAGTCTACTCTATCTGTGTTAGATATCTTTAGAAATACATTTCTTTGCTAATATTTCTTTAATATTTGCCATACTGATAGGTATTAATATATAATGTGTCTGCTTTTGAAAAAAGGAAATAAAAAAAATGTCAACAAAAAGAACATATCAGCCTAAAAATTTAAAAAGAATCAAGAAATTCGGCTTTAGAGCTAGAAACAAAACTTCTGATGGTAGGGAAGTCTTGAAAAGAAGAAAAGCAAAAGGTAGAAAATCTCTTACTGCAAGTGAAGAGTATCGATTGTTAAGAAAAAGACCTCTTGCAAGAATTAGGTAGTGTATACTTAAACATGCTTCCAAAAGAAAACAGATTAAACCAGAAATATATTAAAACTCTCTATGAGCAAGGAATAAAGTTCCGAGGAGAGTTTGGTATGCTTATCGTAAAAGAATATCTAGACACAAAAGAAACTCAATTCTTGTTCATAGTAAGTAAAAAAATAGGGAACGCAGTACAAAGACATAGAATGACTAGACTTCTAAGAGAAATTACCAAAGAGAACTTAAAGAAATATACAGAAACAGAAAAACAGTATAGATGTATATATGTAGCTTTTAAATATTGTAATGACTATGCACAACTTGAAAAGGAGTATACTCAACAGTTTAAAAATGCCTTTAGAATTAATCAAGGGATTTGAGTTGTTCCTAATAAAGGGCTATCAAAAAACACTCTCTCTTGATCATGGGCTTTTAGGGAAATTTCATCCGAATGAAAGAGCGTGTAAATTCACACCAACATGCTCAGAGTATGGCTATGGAGTTATAGAGAAATTCGGTATTTTCAAAGGTAATTATCTTGCTATTAAAAGGATTATTAGATGTAACCCTTGGGCTATTACAGGACAATATGACCCTGTACCTGAAAAATAGACTAGTTTAATGTATAATGCTTTAGATTTTTATTATTATTCTTTAAAAAATGTTTACAACAATTTGGAATACAGTATTCTCAGACCCTTTACTTAATGTCATTATGCTTCTTTATCACTATCTTGGTGATAACTTAGGTTTAGCCATTTTAGCAATAGCTGTAATAGTTAGACTGTTAATGACACCTTTAGTAAAAAGACAAACTGAGATGACAAGAAAGATGGCATCGCTTAAACCCCAATTAGAAGTTCTTCAGAAAAAGTATGCAAACAACAAAGAGAAATTAACCCAAGAGCAAATGAAGTTATACAAAAAAGTCGGTTACAACCCATTAGGATGTGCAGGAACTTTAGTACCACAATTAATAATACTTTCTGCGTTGATAGGAGTAATAAGGGCTGTGACAAGTAGTGATATAGAAGGTCTTTACCCTTGGGTTAGCGAAATCCTGGGAATCACAGATGGGTTTAGTATTAACACCAAATTTTTGTTTTTTGATTTAACAAAATCGTATAACTCGGTATCATCCGAATTTGGAAGGGTATCTGCAGAGGCGTTACCATATATAGGGTTATCAATATTGGTAGGTGTTGTTCAGTACATAACTACATTATTCACGCAAAAGATGCAGAATCCTACAACAACCCCTGCTAAGAAGAAGAGTGGGAAGGAAGGGTCTGTTTCAGAAGATATGCAGGCCAATATGCAGAAATCAATGATGTATCTGTTCCCGTTAATGACAGCTTTCTTTACTATTAGTATGCCAGCAGCATTAGGTTGGTATTGGATAGTACAATCCCTCCTTCTTGCAATACAATATCTTTCCTTAGATTTTGATAAAACAAAGAAGGGTGTACAGAACTTGTGGGATCTATTAAAAAAGAAAAAAGAAGATAAATTATAAATCCATAGATATGGAAAATATTGTTAAAAAAGAATTAGATTCCCTACTCTCTTTAATAGGGATAGAGGCCGAGTATTCCTTAGAGATAGAAGATAACGAAGGGGTCTCATATTTCAAAATATCTTTCGAGGGTGATAAGTTGGGGTATTTAATAGGAAACCATGGAAAGCATTTAGATTCTTTTCAGTATGTACTAAGTATGATATTAAGAAAAAAACTCCCCGAGAATACAGACTACAGAGTCGTATTAGATGTTTGTGGTTATAAAAAAGATAGGGATAGCAAGTTAGAAAGATTTGCATTACAGAAGGCAGATGATGCACGAATACTTGGAGAACCTGTAGACCTGCCTCCTATGAGAGCTTCGGATAGAAGGGTTGTACATATGACATTACAGGTTTTTGATGATATTAAAACAGAGAGTATTGGAGAGGGTATGGATAGGCATATACAGATTATCCCTACTTCCGAGAAAGATATGAATATTATTGAAACTCCAGATGATACTGCAGAGGAGAGTGAAGAAGATAGCGAAGAGTAATATCTATGTCCAATATTTTTTAACATACTTTCTTTCCTAATATATACTTGTATCTTTAATTTCCCCAATTAGGTTTCTAATCAATAGGCAAAAGAAAGCTTTCATCAAATATATATGTTACAAAACAGATATTCAAAAGTCCTCTTTGTATATATATATCCCCTACTCTGCGTTTTTACTCTTTCTGGATATCAGGATCTTACTTACCACTATTGTAAGAAGTAGAGAAAGCCACATTAAATACTCTGGGTATGCAATATTTTTAAATTGAACTACGATGGTTACAAGGAGGGCGAGAATATTTAAACTTAAGAAAACAATTAGAAGTTTTTCAAAAGCTCTCTTGTTGTAATGTTTAAGTATTAGTAACCTAGTGGCAGGGTATACAAGAATAAATGTGAGGGCAAAGAGCCAATGAAATACTCTTGGAAATGACCATACGCCATCCCCTGTAAGTGGAAATAGGCCAATTCCTAGAAGTGCGAATGAAGATAGTGCATGGTAATTATAAATATTTATACTTACTTTCTTGTATATCGGATTTGTAATAGAGTCTAACCCACACAGTAAACCAGTAATTATTGCGGATATACTAAAATAGGTACTAGTTTCAAAAAGTGTTGCATAGTCGCTAATAGCATAGCCCTCTCTTAAATCAAGAAATTCAAAGACTCCAATCGGAAAGCTACCAAGTAGGTATAGTACGGAGAGTGTAAAATAAATTATTCCTATTAAATCTAGCATATTTTTATACTGTTCTTACAAGTGGCGGAGAGAGTGGGATTCGAACCCACGGTACGATTTCTCATACGCACGCTTTCCAAGCGTGTCCTTTCGGCCACTCAGGCATCTCTCCTGTGGCGTACCCGGCCGGAATCGAACCGACAACCTACTGCTTAGAAGGCAATTGCTCTATCCGATTGAGCTACGGGTACATAAACATGCAATTCTATCAGTAATTTAGATTAATTTAAAGACTATTCTTGCACTTCTAGCTCTTGTATCTCAATCATAACCCCACCCTTTCTATCAGGGAATCTTTTTAGGAATGTAGGATATTTCTGTGGAAGAAAGGTTATAACTGCTTTCCTCTCTGCATATTTGAGGTTGTTAATGTAATTAATCCCCTCGTCCCATGCCATTCCTCTTAATGTATTTTCTAATACGGTCTTCTCTATCTTAGGTTTTATTGTAGATTTTGCTACTAGTTTAATCTTAACGACATCTTTATCACTCTCCTCTACTGTAAGAGATTTATCTATCTCATCTCCTAATACTAATTCAACATCTTTATCACTTTCAAACAGGTTCTTATCTTCTGCTTCCTCTCTGAGAATTGTTGTAAGGCCTTCGTTAAGATTATCTGTAAAGTAGTAAGTGGCAGTTCCCTTAATAGTTAGATCTAAATTCACAATACTTGCTTCTGCCCCAACACTTTTATCTGTTTTTATACTTGCCTTATCTACTGCACTTATAATGGTATCCTCGATAATAGCCCAACCTTTGCCACTTTCTCTTAATTCAGATTTGACTTCCTCTATTGCAGTTGTACTTAGCTGTTCTACTGCATTATCAACATCTTGTTGGGAGAGAACGGTATATTCTTCTTTTGTACCACCAGTAAATGCTGCAGCATTCAAAGCATAGACGGTAACTTTAGGTTGGTTTTGAATAGAAAAAGATTTTCCACTAGGAATATTGTATTGTTCCCCAATTTCTACTGCTTCAACTGTTATATCATCAGATATCAAGTTACATGTTAATTCAACCCCAGTGGTAAGTTTATATGAATATTCTGTTGTTGAAACAATATGCCCAGCCCCTAATACAATCTTTGGAGTATCTGTTGTACAACTCTCCCCTAGGTAATATGTTATTTTAACAACCCCTTTTGCTTTTGTTCCCCTAAAGGCCTTACCTGTAGCAGTTATACTATCCGAAAGACTCTTTGTTGCTTCTTCTTTTTTTATTGGTATTTCTAAATTCTCAAAGTCTATTTCTTCTATTCCCTCCTTACCAGTAAAAATCATTTCAACTTCTACGGGTTTAGATTCTACAAAGATTTTTACTTTAGCTACTGTCCCTATCTGGTTGTATACTGCAAATGCAGAACCAGATATTAGTAGTAATGGAAGTAAAACAAAAAGAACAAGTTTAAGAACTTTCTTTTTATCAAGCTTAATATTTTTTATTAATTCAAAAACCTTCTTTCTTGGTAGCGGTGTTGTTACATTGTTAATAGCTACATTTTGTAGAGATGAGAAATCTTTCCCAGCTATTTCTGGATTAACCTCTTCTTCTTGGTGTAAATCTTGATCAATGGAAATAAAGGAAGGTTCTGATTTTACTCCCCTCCTATCTATGTAATCACCATTTTGTTTTTTACTAATAGCTGTATTGACTCTTTCTTCAAAAGATTCTTTTGTTTTGGTTGTTGAGGTTTGTGTTGATACTTTTTCTTTCTTTTTCTCCAATATCTCCTTTCTCTTACTTTCTGATATTTCAAAAGCATCTCTCCAATCATCCTCCGTTGGATTGGATGGAGAATCTATAACCTTAATCCCGGCTAATTTAGAATTTCTTATTCCTGTAGGATTCTGAATTATCTGTGCAATAAGGAGTTTTCCCTCTCGAGTAGCTGTTTCTTGCAAAACCCTAAGATTTATTGGGCTTATTAATAAATCTGTATGATCTGTGAATGTGAGTATTATTCTTTCAGCTTTACTTTTATGAATATTTCTTACAACATCAGTCAATTCATGTCCATCTTCTATTACTATCTTTGATGTATTAATTTTTTCTTCCATTTCTTTATACCTCCCAATTTATATTTCTCTTCTTCCTATCGATTTCCATATCGTATAGGAATTTAGCTAGTGAAGCAGGTGTAATATCATACAAGTTACTTAGTTCTCCACTATTATCTACAACAGCACCAAGAAGATTTGGTGTAAACATATCAATTTTAGGTACAACTGCTATCGGCAAATATTTCTTCCAAGGGAATTCCATTAATGATTGTTTAATATCTGGTAAAAGTGCACCACCACCACAAAGATATAACTGAGTTGGTAGTGAATCTATATCTTCACAGCTTTCAAGAGCAACCTTTAATGTTCTCATCCAAAGTGTCGCTGTAGAATACATAGTTCTTTGAACCTGCCTTAATACTTCTTTAGGAAGATCCTTTTCTGAATATTTAATTTTTCTTTGCTCGGCATGTCTAAAATCTGTATCTGTTAATTTTGCTAATTCTTTTGTAAAGACTCTTCCACCAAAAGCAAACATTTGAGTTTCTGCTACATTACCATTTTTAACAATGGCGACATCCGTAGTTCCCCCTCCTATATCGATGAAGATGGCAGAGAAATTGGTATGATCTCCTCCAGAGTGTGCCCTAGCAATTGCAAATGGTTGAGATACTATACCTAAAACTTCAAAATTCAATGAAGAAGCTACTCTTCTTAGTGCTTGTGTATATGTCTTTGGAGCAAACGATGCATAGAAATTAAGTCTTACATCTCTACCTTTATAACCAACTAGTGTGTTTACTGGCATACCTCCTATTTCTAATCCAGTGGGAGTAATATGTAATATTTCAATATCTTCATTCTTTAATCCCGTTCTTAAACTCAAATCTTCTTTTCCCCCCATTGCAATTTGGGATCTAACTTGAGCTATTATTCTATCTTGCTCTTTTTTAGTTACTTCTTTCTCAAAATTTTGTTCTCTTTCATAGTTAACAACTATAGAAACTCCTTGGACATACTCCCCAGCAATTCCCATTATTACTTTCTTTGGATACTCTTCAGGTTTTAGATTACTAAGAAGTTGGTTGATTGCTAATTTACAATTCTCTAATACGGTATCTAAGTTTGTGATAATACCACTCCGCATAGCGTGTTGCTGTTGTTGTATTCTTGATACCCTGTTTACTGAAACGCCATATTCGTTCATTGTAAAAAGGATACTTTTTACAGTTTCAGTTCCGATATCTAGTGCAACAATGGGGGTAGTTCCATCTAAGAGGTTCCCTCTTTCTGATTTTAGAAAAGGCAGTTTAATCATATGTGCAATTATATCATTAAAAAGTTTTACTAAAAACTTTTTCCTTTATTAAAACAGATACCTTATACAGTCACTATTAATATGATAGGTTCTCTCTCTGTTTTTTTGTATATATATTTACCAACCTCTTTTTCTATCCTTTCTTTTAGGTCTGGATAGTTATACTTCTTACTGTTTGTAGAAGTCTTAATCCAACTTCTATGCACATCATATATTATTGTTTGAATCTCTTTTAACATCTCTTGAGATTGTTTCATATATATAAATCCCCTTGATACAAATTGTGGCCTTCCCATTAATCTCTTTGTTTTAGTACTCATATTAAGAACAATTATAAACATACCGTATTCAGAGAGTTGTTTTCTATCTTTAAGTACTATTTCTCCAGTATCCCCTACTCCTAAACCATCTATAAGTATGGGTTTTGCATCAACAGGTTTTCCTTTTCTCCATGTTCTTCCATTGAATATCCAAACAAGTCCATCGTCAGTCAGTAAAACATCTTCATCTTTCATCCCCCATGCTACATAGTTCTTCTTATTGAAATATCTAAAGGTTAGTGGCCCGTGTATAGGCATTACAGTATTTGGTTGTACCAAGTCATACATTATCTTCATGTCTTCTTGATTACCATGCCCTGTTGAGTGAATCTTTGTTTCAATTGTATCTTTAAGTAAATCAGCACCTAGTGCTATTAATCTGTCTGTCATTTTCTCAATACTACTTACATTCTCAGGTATCTCAGAAGAAGACATTATTACTAGATCTCCTTGCTTTATCTTTATATATTTATGTTCATTAAGAGATATTCTATTTAAGGCTGCAAATCTTTCAGCTTGACTACCAGTACATAGAATCATTAGTTCGTTATCTTTGTACTTCTGCATACTTCTCTCTGTTACTATTAAGCCCTCTGGAATTTTAATATATCCTTGGTTACTGGCAATTGAGATTGTTTGTTCTAAACTTCTTCCAGATATTACAATTTTTCTGTTAGTTCTTTTTGCTATTTCAAAAAGTGAATACAAACGAGTAAGGAGAGATGCAAAAGCTGCAACTATTACTCTACCTTCTGTCTTTACAATTACCTTCTCTAAGTTTTCATAGACTTCTGTTTCTGAAGGAGACTTTCCTGTTTTACTTGCATTAGTACTCTCCATTAATGCTAAGTCAATCTTTCCCCTTAAGGATTTTAGTTTTTCATAATCAGCCTCTAATTCATTTGTCGGTTGGGTATCTATTTTATAGTCTCCTGAAAAGAAGACATTCCCCTCTGGAGATTCTAGAAATATTGAGAATGCATCAGGTATACTATGGTTTATCCCAATGAAAGTTGCTCTAAAATTCTTACCAATATTAATAGTTGTATGTCTTGTTACTCCAAATATCTTTGTTTTGTTTTTTAACTCGTCGTACTCTTCTAGTTTTGCCTCTATTAATGCTTTTGCAAATGCTCCAGCATATACAGGAGGAAAATCTAATTCAGGAAGCATCCATCTTAGTGCTCCTGTATGATCTAAATGACCATGTGTGATTAATATTGCTTTTACCTTATGTTTATTCTTCTTTAAATATTTGAAGTTTGGTATTAGGTAATCTATTCCATACATTTCTTGACCAGGAAATGAGTATCCTGCATCTACTATCACTATTTCATCTCCAAGTTCTATAAAATTACAGTTTCTTCCGATTTCAGATGTTCCAGAAAGTGTACATAGTTTAAGTTCATTATTTCTAATTTGTGTGTTTGTGTTTTTCATATGTTTGATTATATCATAATACCTTTTTTATACCTTTATATAAGTGGTATAATGAATAACCATTTGCACAGGATTAGTCATCCTGGAGGTTTAGGAAGAAATCCAATTGGAGAGTAGAACCTAACAGACCATACTGTAAATATGGAGACCATAAATGTGGTTACAAAGCTTAATATAGTGATATATTAAGGAAGTAAGGTGGTAACGCGTATTTCGCCCTTACATTAGAGTATATTTCTATTGAATATATTTTAATGTGAGGGCGTTTTTAATATATACTAATTAATAGAATGAAAAAAGAAATATCTAAAGCTTTCGAATCTGTTTCCAAAGAGAAAGAAATCTATGGAATGTGGGAGGAATCTGGACTTAGCAATCCAGATACAATGGAGTCGTATTTAAGAGAGAAGGACATAGCTGTTAAGAAACCTTTTACAATTCCTTTGCCTCCACCTAATGCAAATGCCAATTTGCATATTGGTCATATGTGTGGTTATTCGTTTCAAGATGCAATGGGTAGATTTAATAGAATGACTGGTCATCCTACCCTACTTCTTCCTGGAAAAGACCATGCTGGTATACAAACAGAAACTTCATTCACAAAGATATTGAAAGAAAGGGGTATAGATAAATGGTCTATGAGTAGAGAGGAATTTTACAAACAGTGTTATGAATTCTCAATGAAAAATGCCCAAAATGCTAGAGAGCAAGAAAAGAATATTGGTCTTTCTGCAGATTACTCAAGAGAGTTTTTTACGCTTGATCCTAGATTAACAAAGATTGTGTATGAGACATTTTATAAAATGTTTAAAGATGGGCTAATATACAGGGATAAGAGGATAATCAACTGGTGTCCTAATTGTAAAACTGCGTTAGCAGATATCGATACAGAACATGAAGCAAGAAGAGGAATCTTCGCATATATTGTTTACCCATTTATAGATGAAAGTGACAGAGCAAGAGCAAAAGAGAAGTTCGGAATTGAGGGTATTACAGTTGCAACAACAAGACCTGAAACAATGCTGGGAGATAGTGCTGTTGCTGTTAACCCTATGGATGATAGGTATAAAGAGTTTGTAGGAAAGAAAGTATTACTTCCAATATCTAACAGAGAGATTCCAGTGATTGCAGATGAGGAGATTGATATGGAATTGGGAACCGGTGCATTAAAGGTTACACCTGCCCACTCCCCTATCGACTTTGAAATGGGCCAAAGGCATAGCTTAGAAATTATTAATGTAATTGATGAAGATGCGAAAATGAGCGGAAATGTTCCAGAAAGATTTTTAGGAATGGGAACTGTTGAGTGCTCTAAATCCTTAGTAAAGGAGTTAAACGCACTGGGCTTACTAACAAAGATAGAAAATATTACACATGAGATAGCTGTGTGTGAGAGATGTAATACTCCTATTGAACCTATCATTTCTAACCAATGGTTTGTAAATGTAAAACCATTGGCAGAGGAAGCATTAAAAGCATTAGAAAAGGGGGATACAAAAGTTATACCAAGTGGACAGCAAAGAGCATTAGAACACTTTCTTAAAAATATTCAACCTTGGTGTATATCGAGACAGTTATGGTGGGGTCAAAGAATACCAGTTTGGTATAGTGGAGGTAAAAAATTGCATGACTGGTTAAGAGAAAATAGGGGAAAGGATATATCAGAATATACAAAAGAAACAGGTTTAGAAGTAAATGGTACTGGTGAAATATATATTGGAGAAAATATGCCTTCAGACACATCTGTAACATGGGAGGCAGAGCAGGATATGTTTGATACATGGTTTAGTTCTGGTCAGTGGCCATACTCTACTTTGGGTGGTATTGAAGGAGAAGATTTTAAAAAGTTCTATCCTGCGCAAGTTATGGAAACTGCGAGGGATATTCTCTTCTTCTGGGTTGCAAGAATGATGATGCTAGGGATATATGTAACAGGGAAAACACCATTTAGTACGGTATTTTTACACGGCTTAATACTCGCAGAGGATGGTTCTAAGATGTCTAAATCTAAGGGTAATGGTGTTGAGCCTTCTGATGTTATTAACAAGTATGGAGCAGACTCTTTAAGACTTTGGTATTTTAGTGATGCTCTTCCAGGATCTAATGCCCCTGTTCGAGAGGAAAAGATAAAGGGGAACAGAAACTTTGTTAACAAGATATGGAATGCTAGTAGGTTTATCTTGATGAATATTGATGAAACAGAATTAGATATGGTTTCGAAGTATGAAGTAGATAGTAATTTACCAAGAGTTATTAAAACTAAAGATCATATAGAGAAAGTTTCAAAATATCTAGAAAATTACAAATTCAACTTAGGTGCAGAGGCTATTAGAGAATTTTTCTGGCATCAGTTGTGTGATATATGGATTGAAGAAATAAAGGGGGAGATAAAAGACGAAGCGATTGGTTCTGAAATTAGAATTGCAAAACTAGCAGAGTTACTCCTTATTCTAAAAGAGAATCTCAAAATTATGCATCCATTTATACCATTTATTACAGAATCTGTATGGCAAGAGTTAGTTGCGTTAAAGCTTGCAGAGGGGATATTAATGAGTAAACAAATTTCAAAGTAAGAATTGGGGAAAAACGATGGAGAGAGTCTGTGACATAAGTCAAAGAATGGACTCTCTCCATCAGCGATACTATTTCTAGCATCACTTATGACGTGGTCTTCCGCCGTTATGCTGTTTCTTCTGTCTTCTTTTTTCTTCTTCCTTTAGAAAACGAGAAGAAGGTTTCCCCTTCTTTTCTGACGCGTACGGGTCAACATCATAAATGGTTTTCATGGCCACCTCCTGTGCTGTTTATATCAAAAAGAAATCCTTTTGGAAAGGGATATTTTTTATTCTAATATTTTTTCAAAGAGTATCTTACTCTGGTTCAGAGTTTTGTTAGACTCTATTACATTAAATTCCCAATTGTTTTCGTATGTATTTACAACTCCAGTTGAGTCTAATTCTATATTTGGATCACTTTCCTCTTCTAGACCTAACATGTTAGAAATAGCTATTGAACTCTTAGGCATAAATGGCTTTATTAATATTCTTAGAGTATTAACAAGTTGGATTGAGTTGTATATGGTATTGCCACAGTCCTTAAGATCTTCCTTATATGATGCCCATGGTGCTTTGTCATTAAAGTATTTATTAGCAAAGCTACTAAACTGAAGTAATGCCTCGCTAGCTTTTACAAATTCACATTTTTCAATATGTGTACCTATTGTTTCAAATGCATTACTAATACTCTCTTCTACTTCTTTATCTAATACTCCCTCTGGTATAACACTGTTAAATTTTGATTGTGTGAATGTAAGAGTTCTATTTATGAAATTACCAATATTTGCAACAAGTTCATTGTTATTACAATCTATTAAATCTTTCCATTCAAATTCTCTATCGTGATTTTCTGGAGCATACCTTAAGAAGAAGAACCTAATTAAATCACTATTATATTTCTCTAGTAGAGAATCAGCATCCATACCAACACCATCCCCCTTAGACATTTTCTTTCCTTTATACAGAAGCATTTTATTGGAAGGTACATTGTATGGAAGATTTAGTTTCTCTCTTTTTGTTTCCCCTGGGAATTTATATTTCTCCCAAAGAGTGTCATCTGAATATTTTTCACTGTAAGCTAATAGCTCTGCAGGCCATATTATTGTATGAAACGGAGTATTACCACCAGCTATGAAGTAGTAATGTTTGCACTTTGGATCTTTCCAATACTCTTCCCATTCACTTGGTTTACCTATCTTGTCTGCCCATTCAATCGCTGCAGAAAGATACCCAACAACAGCCTCTATCCATACGTATATTACCTTGTCTTCCCACCCTTCTACTGGAACAGGAATACCAAATTTCATATCCCTTGTTACCTCTCTTGGTTCTAGTCCTTCCCTTATCCATCCTTTTGAGAATTCTCTTACCCATTTTCTCCAATTTACACTAGTTTCATCAATCCATTTACTGAGTTGTGGTTGTAATTTTTTTAAATCAAGATAGAAATGCTCTGTTTCTTTTAAAATAGGTGTTGTATCAGAAAGTGTACTAAATGGATCTATTAAATCTTCTGGTTTGAGAAATTTACCACACTCTGGACATTCGTCTCCTCTTGCGTTTACGGCACCACAATTTGGGCATGTTCCTCTTACATATCTGTCTGGTAGAAATTTATTAACTTTTTCATCAAAATATTGTTTAGATTTTTGTGGGTAAAGATATCCTTTTTCTTTAAGAACTAAGAATATATTTTGTACAACTTCCTTATGATTCTCAGTTGCTGTTGTAGTGTAGTTGTCATATATGAGGGAGAGTTGTTTGAATGTATTTACTATTTCCTGATGTGATTGCTGTATTAGCTGTTCTGGTTCTATTCCTAACTCTTCTGCCTTGAAGAGGATTGGTGTTCCATGGCTGTCACTCCCTGATACCATTAAAACTTTGTTTCCTTTTAATCTGTGATATCTAGAGAAAACATCACATGCAATGTTTTGACCAGCGAGATGTCCAAGATGAATCTTACCACTAGCGTATGGCCATGATACTCCGACAAAGATTTTTTCTTGTTGTATAGAATTGCTCATAGTTACAGCATTTATTATAGCAGAATATATTTTCTTCATCTATATGGAAACTTTTTGAAAACACTTGTATACTGTTATCAGTAAGACAATTTACTGCCCAATGTTTAATACAAAAAAAGATCCAAAATCTATAAATCTTCTACAATCTGAAACAGATTCTCAGGGTATTTTATATACTTCTGTAAACTGGTTTGCATCTGTAGGGAAAACTTTTCTCATTATTGTTCAGGTTATTGCACTTGCAGTATTTGTTTTTAGGTTAGTTATGGATGGTAAAAACAATGATTTAACAGGTGAAATAAATGCACAGGTTAAGGTCTTAGAAAATGATACATGGAAACAAAGTGCAATTAAATATGAGAATTTACAGAACCTATTAGCGGATATTAAGATTATTGGAACTGAGCAGAAGATAAATTCAAATGTGATTTCAGAAGTATTGGGTTCAATTCCTGTTAGTTTAAATGTTGAGAGTATGTCTATTAATAATGATAGGGTTAGTATTGCAATTAAAACGACAGATTTCCTTGCCTTGAAAAACTATGAAGACGCACTTAAAAACAATACATATTACTCTGATGTAAGGTTTAACATTTCTAAAACTAATGATGAGTTAGAGGTTTCTGTTACTTTTATAGTTAATGAGGAGGTTACATAACAATGGCAGGATTAGCGAAAAGTTCTAAAGTTGAATATGTAAAGATAATTAAGGATGGACCTTCTAAACAGGCGGAGTTAATATTCACAGGGTTAACATTTATATTTGGTACATTACTAATTGTTTTTGCAGTAGTACCTACTATTAAAACAGTTTTTACTATTAGTGATGAAATTAAAGAAAAGGAAAGGATTACAGTAGCTTTGAAGGACAAGTTAAAAGCTTTGACAAGTTTAGATGAACAGTATAACGAACAGGAATCAACATTTGATGATTTGTCTTTAGTATTTCCTACATCGTTAAACTTTAGCTTACTTCTTTCAAATATGGATGCGGTTGTTACCAGAAATAACTTTATATTAGATTCCATAGGTTTTTCTGAGTATAAGAAAGAGGGTTTTGATATTAAAACTGCCTCTTTAGAACCGTATTCTGTTAGAATTTCTGTGTCTGGAAAGAAGGTATATCTAATGAATTTGCTTAAAGATTTAGAAGCTATGCCTATGTATCCTGTTATTGAAAGTATTAATTATGGTAGTGACTTAGATGAGAATGGGAATACCAATTATTCATTACAATTGATGATTTACCATATTGAGAATGTAAATTTTTATGATTAAAAGATGCAAATCTTTAGAAAATATTTCTTAATAATATTGCTGTCTATAATGCTACTAATAGTATGGGGTGGTGTTGAATTACTTTCTGACAGGGTTTTCTCAACCTTAAATCCTAATGCAGAGATGTATACAAAACCTTTAAAACCTTCGTTTGACGAGGAGGTATTAGATACAATGTCTGGGAGAATAAGGAGTAGTTTCCCTGTATTACCTTCTGTATTCTTTGAGCTAAATCCTGATTAGGTATTAATGTAGTCATCCAATTTCTTTTCAGAAGATTTGTCCTTTAGCTTCTTTAATGCTTTTGCTTCTATCTGTCTAATTCTTTCTCTTGTTACTCCAAATTCTCTACCAACCTCTTCTAAAGTTCTTGTTACTCCATCTGTTAAGCCAAATCTTAAAGAAAGAACTCTTCTTTCTCTATCTTGTAGAGAGTCAAGGATGTCTTTTAGTTGATTCTTTAAGTATTCAGCCGTAGCATAATCTTCCGGGCTTTGAGACCATTCATCAGGAAGAATATCTTGTAATTTACTATCTTTCTCATCTCCTATTGGTGTTGCAAGAGAGGATGGATTTTGTTTTATCTTTCTTATTTCTGCTATTTTCTCTAATTCAATATCCATTTCTTTTGCAATTTCTTCATCAGTTGGTTGTCTTCCAAGTCTTGTGGTTAATGTACTATTTACCTTATTGAATTTGTTAATGGTTTCAATCATATGTACTGGCACACGAATAGTTCTTGCCTGATCAGCAATTGCCCTCGTAATAGCTTGCCTTATCCACCAAGTAGCATATGTAGAGAATTTAAAGCCTTTGTGGTAATCAAATTTCTCCACAGCTCTCATTAATCCGATGTTTCCTTCTTGTATTAAGTCTAGTAATTCTAAGCCACTTTTACTGTATTTTTTTGCGATGCTTACAACTAATCTAAGATTAGCTGTAATTAAAAGTTGTCCCGCTTCCTTATCCCCATCTTCAATTCTTTTTGCAAGTATTACCTCTTCTTCTGCGGTAAGGAGAGGAATCTTTCCAATTTCATAAAGATATGACCTTATTGCATCAGTAGAAATACTTGATTGAATAGTTTTAAGTATTCTAATCTTTTTTTCTAATGTAAGTTCTTCAGAACTTTTTACTAAATCTTCTTCTGGCTCTAGTACTTCTATATCGTTCTCTTGTAGTTCCTTAAATATCTGATCTAAAAGGGAAATATCTTCCTCAATGGTTGGAAATATCTCAAGGATGTCTTCTTGGGAAAGAAACCCTTGTTCTTTCCCTTTTTTAACTAACTCCTTTATATATTTTGATTTTGAAGACGGATTACTCATTTATTTATTATGGTATAATTTAATATATGACAAAGTCCCTTAGTAAAAACAATTTAGATGAGAAGAAGCAGTTTTTTATTGATATGATTGCTAAGTTTTGTGATAAATGTGGAACTCCTTATACTGGAAGTGATTTAGAAATAATTCAGGACACAAATCTGTCCAGTATTATACACTTCTCTTGTTCAAATTGTAAATCTAACCATATTGCAACATTTATTAAACCAATGGGAATTAGTAACAGGATGCCAATCAATACGGATTTAGATGTAGAAGAGATAGGGAAATTTGCATCAAGGAAAGAAACTTCGGTTGGAGAGATATTAGATGTTTATTTATATTTAAAGAGTAAAGATTCTATCGTTATATAGCTATCTTTTCCACGATAGGTTGAAATATTGATCCGAAGAGAGTTCTAGTCTTCTATTTACATTGTTCTCAATTCTAGTCATTCCTTCACTTTCCTCTATTTCCCACGTTTCAGGGAATTTTAGTGATAGATTATATGCATCTTTTTTACTCCCTGGCTGTTTATAAATATTAATATCCATATCAAAATGGGTATCTGTTTTTACAAGAGGGAAACTTAAACCACTTTCATCTCTTAATATACGATATGAAATTTCTAAAGTACTTGTTTCTTTAATAGGGGTATTAAACCATCCTCCTACAACCTTGTATCCATATTCATTGTACACATCATATTTATTATCCTTTAACCCCTTTATACTCATAATATTTGCACTACTTGGTAACAATACTCTCACATAGTTTACATACTCTCCCTGAGGGAATTCGTTTGATGTTGAATCGTTTTGTATAGCTATTTGGTATTTATAATCGATGGTATTTTCATCTTTAATATCTATATCTAGTGTATGATTTTTCTTAATGTAGAGGTTTGCTTTATTTGCTCCCCAGTTCCAATCTATATTAACAGGAGTATTTTGATACTTTGAATCTATATTTCCGTCCCACCCCATACTATCTGTATATGATTTTGCTGTTGAATTTTTGAATGTAACTTGAATATGTTTTTCAGTTAATGATTCTTCAAGAATGTCCCCTATATCTCTATAGTCTACTAATTTTGAAGAGAGAACTTTTGTGAGTATTTCATTTGTTAAGTCTGTTAAAAAGATAGATTTTCGTGTTGAAGTAGGCATGAATTCTGTTTGCATTTCAAATATCTTCGTGTAAAGGTTGCTAGATGTAATTAACTCTGTTTCTCCTGGTACCTCTATACCCTCCCATTTATCTAAGAGTTTCTCTAAAAAGAGGGTATCCATGGTAATTAAACCATCGATTTCATTTCCTTTTCCAAGGTCGTAGATAAATTGCTCAGCTGACAGCATTACATTGTCTAGATTAGGATCCCAGTTTACCAAAGAGAATGTATATGGTACATCTGCAAGTGCTCTAATCATAGAGTTTGGAGTCTTGTGTGTAACACCTTGTAACTTTAATGCTCCATCTCCATTGTATATATCATCAACAAACATCTCCCTTATTTGTCCCCCCTCTATTGCAACAATTGCATATGTAGAAATCCATCCTCCTGTACTTCGTATTTCTCCCTCATTTTGTGTAAGTATTAAATATCTTTTCCTTTCATTTACACCTAAAAGATCAGGTAAAAATTGGGTAACCTTTTCTAAGGGTTTTACAGTTGTATTTACATCGTTTATCAAATCTTTATATTGTAGTACATACTCCTGTAAAAATTTTGGAATATCTTTTGTATCTACACTATCTATTAAATTCTGTGCTAGAGACATTTTGTATATTCCCTCTTTTACACTGTATTGGTTATCATCAATTGCTTTTAAGTATTCTGTATACTCTCTACTGTTTTGCTTCTCCTCACCAAAACCTACTGCCGGTTCAAAGTCTTTAATATACTCTCCAAGGGGTCTTAAACCTACCACAAGGTCTTGTGCACTATCCATTGCATATCCAGTTCCTTCTACTATTTGATTGATATTTCTGTATTCATTAACACCATTTGTTAATTTAAATACCCAATATATTCTATTTAGATTGTTTTCAACCCTTGAAATATTTGAAGATATATTGGAAGTACTTTGTTGAAGCTTATCGAAATTAAGTTCCTCAAGAGAATCTCTTAATGTTTTACTATCTTTGTATATGAGTGCAGAACCAAGTGTAATACCAATTATTGGAGCTATTAAGAAGTAGATTACAAGAAGAGAGAGAGAGGTGATGGTTATATTCCGTAGAATAGTTGTGTAATTTAACGTACTTATTACATCTTTTGGATTACCTAACTTTCTAAATGGAGCTGTAATGTTATATACAAACCTTCCTAATTTCGTTTTTGATGTAGTAGCAATATTATCCTGTGCTTTGTATTTCTTAATATTGTTCACTTTATCGGCATCCCACTTCTTATCTGATTTCTCGTAGTATGCTTGTATTTGTTCTATGATACTTTCTTCAAGAGACACATTCTGTTTCCATCCGAACTGTTCTGCATTAGGTGCAGGTACATACAAATCTTGTAATACGGTATCTGTACTTTGTTTCTCAACAAATTTAATTGCCCTTGCTTCAACATCTAATTCAAGTAATTTGTATGCCAAAGAAAGGGTTGAGTAATCATTCCTATTACACAAAGAGATTACCTCTCCTTTAGTATCATCTGTAAATGTTAATTTCAGTATCCCATATATTGCATCACTCTCATGTATTAAATTGTGTAATTCTAACCCTTCTCCCTCTATTTCAATTTGGTGTTTCTGCGTTGAATCAGTAAAGAGCTTATCTAATATACTATCGGTAATATTGTTTATTCTTTTTCCAAGTAATGTTCCAAGTCGGATTATTCTTAAATTCGCTTTTGTTTTATCTACAAACTCTGCAGCAAAATTTTCACCATATCTTTGTAATTCTAGTGGGGAGTAAGGTTTAGTTTTTCCAGTTACTTCATTATTAACTCTATTCGCCAACTCCCTATTTAGCCTCATAGAGGTAACTAGAGAAATTTTAGCTTTGTATTTATTTGCAGCAGTTAAACTACTGTTTAGATAGTCTGTTTCTGCAAGGAAATCTTTACTATCAAAATGTCCATTATCTTCCACTTTCTGTCCTAGCATGTAGTAGAGATAATCTATTCTTGCTATTTTCTCATAAAAACTTTTTAAACCTTTGAAATCGATAAAGCTTACCTTCCCAGTCTTCTTTAAATCAGTAAAATACTGTTTTGAGCTATTAGTATATTTATCTATTATTACAACATGACTACCTTGTTCAAGTAAGGTTTTTGCTAGAAGGAAACTAGTATAATTGCCTCCATGAACTATTATGGAGATTGGTGTCTGTCCCTTTATTTTTGTTAAATTTGTATTATCCATCAGATGGTACTATCTCAAAGTTTACAGGATTAGGAAGAAGATATCCCTTTATGTTTAGTATATACCCCTCCCTAACAACTATCTGAAATTTTAGGTCTTGATAGTTTTCGGCCGTTACTGTCATTTTATACTCTCCTACATTCATATCAAGGTTACTAACAGGTGCAGATTTTAAGAAATCATCATCGGTATATATTTTAGCGTTCTCACTATTTGTTGTTAATGTAATTTTTCCTTTTCCTTTTGTACCAATTAAGTCTTGGGTATAGTAAAGAACTACTCCGTGTAGAGAATCATCAGGCCCTATCTCCATATTTATCCTTGAAGTACTATTTTTTGTAAGCACAACATTAAATATATGTGGCTTGTAATATCCTTCGACAGCTGATGTTCTGCTTAATTCGATTTCGTACTCACCTGCTATTAAATTTTGAATGTTTGTAGGTGTTTCTCCATACTCTTTACCATCTATTTTTACTGTAGATTTACCGTTGGGAGTAGTAATTTCCAACGTAGTATTTTTGTAAAAACTATTTAAGATAGGGAGATATTTGATAATACCATCAAGTGGTACAAAAAAGAGGAATGTCGATATTAAAATGATAATGGATAGCATTATCAGGGCAGATTTCCATTTTTTCATATGGTTTTATTATATGCAAGGCACAATCTTTTGTCTACAAGCTAATATGAGTATTTCGATTCTGGAGATCTTTCTTTCTCAATTTCTTTCTTATTTGCCTTGTAATTTATAAATACTATTAAACCAATTACTAATGCGAGACTGAATATTAATGCAAAATATCTCATTGCCCCTGTTGTAAGTATAGCCAATGAACCAATTAAAATTGAAATTGAAGTTTCTATCAAAAGAGTTTGTTTAGTAGATAAATTTAATGCTAAAAGTCTATGATGAAAGTGTGAGGTATCATTAATTTTTATTAATTCAATTGGATTTTTAGGTTTATACTTTATATATCTGTAGAGAATTACATAGAGAGCATCAATTATTGGTAAAGCAAGTAGCATTATGGTTGTTGAGAACTTAACTCCACTTATTAAAGCCAAAACACTGATAAAGAAACCGTATGCAGTTTTCCCTGAAGAACCAGACATAATTTTTGGAGGTGGAAATGCAAAGTAAAGTAATCCTAAAAGGGAACCTGCAATTAGTATACTTAATGTAGATGTAAAGAGGGAAAAGGTTCTTACAGCTATTAAGAAGAGTAATATGAATATATTAAGAGAGTATGATTCAATAAGACCAGGAGATCCACCTACCCATTTTACAGAATTAATACAAAGGAAAATCCATACAATTAGTATTAAATCGCCTGGGAATACAAAGGAAAGTGGTATTGAGAGAATTGTAGTACTCCATGTTGCACTTGTAAGATTAAGTAAGTCGTCTGCAAAGAAACTAATACTAGACAAATCGATTATTGATACTGCAATTGTTGATGCTGCTAGTAATTGATATCCAAGTTGAACTTTTGCTGGTAAGTTAAAAATGTCATCTAGTGTTGATCCAATTACTAAGATAGCAGATGCGATTAAAATGGGTATTGTTAAAGCATCTAGCTTAAAAAGTATGGGTATTGCAATTAAAATGGGTAGTGTTACAGCTAAACCACCTAATGCTGGAGTTTCTACTTCATGTATTGCCTTCTCAGCATTATCAAACTCTCTTCCTTTTCGTTTTGTTTTAGGCTGGTATGTTACTCCCCATTTTTTTGCTATTTTCCCAATAATTGGAACAAAAAGTATTGCAAAAAGGAATCCAGCTAACAGGAGTGGCCAGTAATTAAGATATTTATCATACTGTGTTGATATTGAGAAATCATTTATCTTAAGAATCTTTTCTAAAATTTTAGAAGGTATTGATATATCCATATGTTATTAGAATGTATAAAGTAATTTCAAAAATATTAAACATAGAGAGAGATTTACAAGTAGCATTACTACTAAGAGGATTTTAGATAAAGATCTTTCTTTGTGATAGTAGTGATTTGCTGTAATGGTTGTAAATATGAGCATTAATGTACTTAAAAATGGGTATAAATATATTAATTCGTTTACTGTTAACCTTTTTGAAGAGTTAATAAAGTAATTAAATATTGGTATCCTAGATGGTAATTGCTCGTGTGTCTCTATTAGATATATTTCAGTAAAAATAAAGGTTATTGATAGGATTATTGTAAACCAGGTTAGAATATCCTTCATAAACTTTTTTGTTTCAAGCCCAGCTAACCAAACTTCGTATTGATCTTTATATTTAAAGTATATATTTTGTGGGGAGTTTTTTAAACCAAAGTTTAGTTGTTTTTGTTTCTCTTCTTTCTTTGTTTTCATCTTCCTGATTATATCAGAAGACTAGAGTGAATATTTAAGGATTTCAATATATTGATCCAAAGAGAGATCTGATGGTCTGTATGTTTTGTATAGTTGAGACCCATTTTGAAACTTTGTTCCTTTAAGATTGTTTAAAAGATTTTTCCTAGGGTGTCTGAAAGAGAGTGTAATCAAATCTTTTAACAGAGGAATGTTTTGAATATTTATTTCTTTCGGTATGAACGATATAAGGGTACTATTTACATGTGGTTTTGGTTTAAATGAATCTGGTGATATATCTAGTATTTTTTTACAATTAGAATAGATATGTGTGGTTAATGAGAGTGTTGAATATGGTTTTTTGTATATATATTTTTCTGCTACTTCCTTTTGAATTATAAAATATGCCGGGTTAGTAAAACTTTTACTTTCAACTATTTTCTTTACAATTGGTTTTGATACATTGTATGGAAGAGACCCAAAGTATGTAGAAGGGATTTCCATTATTTGGTTTAGATCGAAATTCAAAAAATCTTCATTTATTACAGAGATATTTGGGAATTGTAGTCTTAAGTTATTAGCTAATTCACTATCTTTTTCAATTACTGTTACATTTTCAAAAACATTGATTAATCTTTGAGTAAAGAAGCCTAATCCTGGACCTATTTCAATTACTGATTTTGTATTACTGGTTTTTACCTTCTCTACGATGTATTCTCCTAGGTTATTATTAATAAAGAAGTTTTGTCCTAAAGACCTTTTAGCTTTCATTATATTCTGAAATCCCAAATATTTTCATTTTTGTTAAACTCTTTCTTACAATGAGTACAGATTGCCTTTGTACTTGATATCTCGAGATTTCCTTTACATTTAGGGCATGCAAGTATTTGATTTAATTCAGAGTATTCTTTTTCAGTTATCTCTTTCTCTGCAATAGATTTAATAAATATACTTGGAGAGATATTTACCCATGAAAAGGCGGTTTGAAATATCTTTTCAAAGAAGAGTAATGTCCTTGTCTTAAACAGTTTCTTAAATATATTTAATCTTAAAAATGAACACCCATATTTCCTTCCTATCTTAAATCCAAGATCTTTTAATTTCTCCTGTATCCAACTTGTGTGATAGTTTAGAAATGGTACATAGGCACCTCTCTTTGCCCCTTCATCATTACCTTTCTTTGGTTGTTGATATGGCTCTTTGTTAAATACAGAAAAGTCTAATTTGAATAAGGCTCTCAGTACGGCCTTTATATGTGCCTTGTTAGCAAATTCTTGTATATATATGCCATTGGGTGACATTACTCGATATATCTCTTTAAAGTACTCTAGTGGCCTGTCAAGATGGTGTAATACCCTAACCATTAACCCACCATTAAAAGTATTTGATTTAAATGGTAAGAAATATGCATTTGCCGCTATTAATTCAACACGAGGGAAATCCTTTCTAATATGTTCGTAGTTCTTTTGAAGAGTTTTAAGTGAGTAATCTACGATAATGGGGTTGGAGTAAATATCATAGTAGGAAGGTAACAATCTTCCATATGATCCTCCGATATCTATAAACCATTTACCATTCTTAATATTCTTAAAGAGTTTCTTTAGTACTAATTGTTCTGATTGATGTTCATATTCTCTTTTCTTCCAATATGTACTGTAATCGTAATCTAATGTGTCATAATTGGCTACTTTGTTCATATTTTTGTTTCTCTTTAGTTAAATTTTGAAACCCTTCTAGTAACTTCTCACTCTCTTTTTGGTTACCTGTTTTCTCTGCTATTGCTATTTTAACATTGTAATCACGCTCTTTTCTCTTGTAATATTCTTTTACTAAATTTTCATAAATATTATCTAATTCTACACTATTACTCTCATCTAGAGAGAACGTAAAGATACTTTGCTCAATTATGTCTTTTATATCGCGATTTTCTTCGAATTTTTTCACTATATCATTCCTACTACAATTAGGGTTCTGTTTTACAAACGCCAAAATTTCTAAAATATTTTTGTTTTCAAAAATTTTAAGCTCAAACTTTTTATCGAGAGAAATATTTTTTTGATAAAGGAGGTGTTGTAAGAAAACGTGTTCCCTATCTATGTTCTTAATAGGGGGTATTTTCCATGTTTTTGGTTTTGATGAAAAAGCTTTTAATGGCGATGTTTTTGAATGCTCAATTTTCGTTATATTGACGCCAACTTTCACATAGAATGATAATAAGGACTCGTTCGTAACATACCCAAGTATCCTGTCAATCCATGAAACAATCCGACT